>JAOPZG010000634.1 GCA_025964215.1 Conexibacter sp. | reverse complement strand
GGCGCCCGGCGGCGGGACGATCGCGCGGCTGACGCTGCCCGCGGTGCCGGTCGAAGTGCTCACCACCTAGCGGACCCGCAAGAATGCGGGCATGGCCCTCACCGCGCTCGCCGTCCTCGACGGAACGGTCCTGCCCGCCGACGAGGCGACGATCGGCGTCACCGACCTCGGGCTGCTGCGCGGCGACGGCGTCTTCGAGGTGATCTCGGTCTACGAGGGCAAGCTCTTCGCGATGGAGGACCACCTGCGCCGGATGGCCAACTCCGCGCAGAACCTGCGGCTGGAGATCGACCTCGGCGCGGTGACGGCCGACGTCGACGCGCTGCTCGCCGAGGCCGGGCCGGTCACCGGTGCGATCCGCTACTTCGTCACGCGCGGGGGCCGCCGCGTCGGGCTGATCGAGGCGGTGCCGGAGGAGCGCGAGCCGTTGATCCTGGCCTCGATCGAGTACGTCCCGCCCCGCGTCCTGGACGGCGTCAAGTCGCTGAGCTACGGCGGCAACATGCTCGCGACGCGGCTCGCGGTCGAGAAGGGCGCGACCGAGGCGCTGCTCGTCACGCCGCACGGCCGCGTGCTCGAGGGGCCGACGTCGTCGATCTTCGTCTCGCTCGACGGCGAGACGCTCGTGACGCCGCCGCTCAGCGACCGCGTCCTGGACTCGATCACGCGCCGCCGGCTGCTCGCGCTGCTGCCATTCGCGCGCGAGGAGGTCGTCACGCGCGAGGAGCTGCGCGGCGCGCGCGAGGCGTTCTTCGCCTCGACGACGCGCGAGGTGCAGCCGGTCGCGCGGATCGACGACGACGACCTGCCGGCCGTCCCGGGCCCGCTCACCCAGCAGGCGGCCGACGCGTTCGCCGCCCACATCCGCGACGAGCTCGGAGCGTAGAGCACCAACATGAAGATCCTGACCGTCATCGGCAACCGGCCGCAGTTCGTCAAGGCCGCCGCCGTCTCCCGCCTGCTGCGCGAGCACCACGACGAGCTGCTCGTGCACACGGGCCAGCACCACGACGACGAGCTGAGCGCGATCTTCTTCGAGGAGCTGCAGGTGCCGCGGCCGGAGGTGCAGCTGCACATCGCGGGCGGGACGAACACGGAGCAGACGGCGCGGATGCTCGCGGAGATCGGGCCGCTGCTCGCCACCGAGTTGCCGGACCTCGTGCTCGTCTACGGCGACACGAACTCGACGGTCGCCGGCGGGCTCGCGGCGGCGCAGGCGAACATCCCGGTCGTCCACGTCGAGGCGGGCATGCGCTCGTTCGACCGCCGGATGCCGGAGGAGCTCAACCGCGTGCTCACCGATCACCTCAGCGAGCTGTTGTTGGTGCCCTCGGTCACCGCCGAGGAGAACCTCGCGCGCGAGGCCGTCGCGGGCCGCGTCGTGAACGTCGGCGACGTGATGGTCGACGTGTCGATGATGTTCCAGCCGCGGGCGAAGGCGGATCTGCACGCGCTGCGCGACGCGGGCGTGGTGCCGGGCGAGTACATCTTGTGCACCTCGCACCGCGCGGGCAACGTGGACGTGCCGGAGCGGCTGCGCAAGTTGGTGGACCTGCTGCTCGCGCTCGAGGAGCCCGTCGTCCTGCCGCTTCATCCGCGCACCGGCGCGCGCCTGGACGCTGCCGGCTGGCTCGACGAGCTCCAGGACGCCGACCACATCCGCCTCGCGCCACCGCTCGGCTACATGGCCTTCACGTCGCTGCTGACCAACGCCCGGCGCGTGCTCACCGACTCCGGCGGCGTGCAGAAGGAGGCCTACTTCGCCTCCGTGCCGTGCGTGACGATGCGCGACACGACCGAGTGGGTGGAGACGGTCGACACGGGCTGGAACGCCCTCGTGGACCTCGACCTGCACTCGGCGCTGACGGCGTTGGGCGAGGACCCGCCGGCCGAGCACCCGCAGCTCTACGGGGACGGCCGCGCCGGGGAGCGCGTTGTGGCCGCCATCGACGAGCACGTCACCTGACGCCCACCGGGGGTCAGACCCCCTGACGCCGCGCACCTCAAGGGGTCAGACCCCTTGAGGCGTGGAGACTAAGATCTCGGCGCGATCTCCGAGCCCGCGTCCTGCGCGGAGCCCTCGGGGCGGCCGATGCGCCGCACCGGGATGCCCGGGAAGCGCGCGGCGTCGAGGATGCCGCGACCGTCCACGATCTTGGTGACGCCCGGCAGGTCGGCGGCGCCCAGCGCGGCGTACTGCGCGTGGTCGGCCTGGACCACCGCGGCATCCACCGCGCTCGCGCCGTCCCACGGCGTGAACCCGTGGCCGCGCAGCTCGTCGGCGTCGAAGAGCGGGTCGCTCGCGAGCACCGTGGCGCCTCGCCCCTCGAGCGCGTCGCGCAGCGCGAACGCCCCGCTGAACGCCGTCTCCTTCACGCCGCCGCGGTAGGCGACGCCAAGGATCAGCACGCGCCGACCGTCCACGTCGCCGAGCAGGTCCGCCGCGTAGGCCGGCATCCGCTCGTTGATCTCGCGGGCGGCCAGGGGCAGGCGCGCGTCGGCGTCGCCGGCGAGCAGGAAGCGCGGGTAGACCGGGATGCAGTGGCCGCCGACCGCGATCCCCGGCCGGTGGACGTGCGAGTAGGGCTGGGAGTTGGCCGCGTCGATGACGCGCAGCACGTCGATGCCCAGCTCGTCGCTGTAGCGCGCGAGTTCGTTGGCGAAGGCGATGTTGATGTCGCGGTAGGTCGTCTCGGCGAGCTTGCTCAGCTCGGCCGCCTCGGCGCTGCCCAGGCCGCGGACCTCCGCGTCGAGGAACGACGCGTACAACTCGATCCCGCGCGCCTCGCCCGCCGCGCTGAGCCCCCCGACCAACTTGGGGTACTTGTCGAGGTCGGCGATCGCGCGGCCGCTGAAGATCCGCTCGGGCGAGAAGACCACGTGGAAGTCGGCGCCTTCGCGCAGACCGGAGGCCGCCGCCAGCGCCGGGGCGACCCGGGCGCGCGTCGTGCCCACCGGGACCGTCGTCTCGACCGACACCGTCGTGCCGGCGCGCAACCCCCGGCCGATGTCGGCGATCACCGCGTCGAGGATCCCCCAGTCCGGGCGGGCGCTCGCGTCGACCACCAGCGGCGGGACCGCGATCACCAGGTCCGGCCCCTCGGCCACCGCGGCCG
>JAOPZG010000608.1 GCA_025964215.1 Conexibacter sp. | reverse complement strand
GCAGCGCTGCAACAGCGCCGGTGCCAGTTGCACCGCCATCTCGGGCGCGACGGCGACGACGTACGTCCTGACGTCGAGCGACGTGGGATCGACGATCCGCGTCAAGCTCACCGCCACGAACGCTTCGGGGTCCGGCACGGCGACGAGCAACCAGACGGCGGTGGTCGCCGCGGCCCCGCCGGTCGTCTCGTCGGTGCCGACGATCTCGGGCACGGCGAAGGACGGGCAGGCGCTGACGTCCACGACCGGCACGTGGTCCGGGACGACCCCGATCACCTACGCACGGCAGTGGAATCGCTGCAACAGCTCCGGCGGGAGCTGCGTCGCCATCGCCGGAGCCGCGGGGACGTCGTACACCGTCGTCACGGCCGACATCGGGAGCAAGCTCAACGTCGCCGTCACCGCGTCGAACACGGCGGGGTCGTCGACGTCGAGCTCCGTCGTCACGGCGCTCGTCGTCGGCGCGGCTCCGACGAACTCCGCTGTGCCGGTGATCTCCGGGACGGCGAAGGAGGGCCAGCTGCTCACGGCGAGCACCGGGACGTGGTCGGGCTCGGCACCGATCAGCTATGCGACCCAGTGGCAGAGCTGCTCGCCGACGTGCACGAACATCGCAGGGGCGACGGCCGCGACCTACCGCCTCACGGCGACCGACGTCGGCAAGACGATCAAGGCCGTCGTGACGGCGACCAACAGCACGGGGTCGGCCTCGGCGACCAGCGCCGCGACGGCCAGCGTCACCACCGGTCCGCCAGTCAACACGGTCCTGCCGACGGTTACCGGGACGGCGACGGCGGGCCAGGTGCTGACGGCGACGACCGGCACCTGGGTCGGCACGGCCACGATCACGAAGACCACGCAGTGGAAGCGCTGCAACACCGCCGGCGCGAGCTGCGTTGCGATCAGCGGTGCGACGGCCTCGACCTACACGTTGACCTCGACCGACGTCGGCGCGACGATCAGGGCCACGGAGACGGCCACCAACTCCGTGGGCTCCGCCGCGGCAGACAGCGCGGCCACCTCGGTCGTCGCCGGCGTGCCGCCGGCCAACACGACGCTCCCGGCGATCGCCGGCACCGCCAATGACGGTCAAAGCCTGTCCTCGAGCACCGGGTCCTGGAGTGGCACGACGCCGATCACCTACACGCGGCAGTGGCTGCGCTGCGACACCGCCGGGGCGAACTGCACCGCGATCGCCGGCGCGACGTCGACCACCTACACCGCCCAGTCGGCGGACGTCGGCTCCAAGCTCAAGGTCACCGTGACGGCGACCAACACGGCGGGCAACGCGTCGGCGACGAGCGGCGCGACGGCGATCGTCGCCGGCATCGCCCCGGCGTCGACGGTGGCGCCCGTCGTCACGGGAACCGCCAAGGATGGCCAGACGCTGAGCGCGGGCACGGGCACATGGAGCGGCTCGACGCCCATCACCTACACCTACCAGTGGCGCCGCTGCGATGCCTCAGGAGCGTCCTGCGCCGACATCGCCGGCGCGACGGCGAGCGCGTACGCCGTCCAGGCCGTCGATGTCGGCCACACGTTGCGGGCATCGATCACGGCCGCGAACTCGACAGGCAGCGCGGCGGCGACGTCGAGCGCCACGGCCGTCGTCCTCGCTGCCGCTCCGGTCGCGACGGTGGCCCCGACGGTCTCGGGTGCGGCGCGCGTCGCAACGACGCTGACCGCCGAGCCGGGCACCTGGACGGGAACGGCCCCGATCACCTACACCTACCAATGGCGCCGCTGCAACGCCTCCGGCGCGTCGTGCACCGACATCGCCGGCGCGACGAGTCGTCACTACACCACGGTTTCGGGGGACGCCGGTCAGACCGCACGCGTGGTCGTCACAGCGACGAACGTCGCCGCCACCGTCGGCGCGACCTCGAGCGCGTCCGGCGTCATCACCTCGGGCGCGCCGCAGAACGGCACCGTGCCCACGATCTCCGGAACGGCGCGCGTCGGTCGGGAGCTCGCGGCCGACGGCGGGACGTGGACGGGGACGCCGCCGATCGCGCTCTCCTACCAATGGACGCGATGCGACACCCTCGGTGCCGCGTGCAGCGACATCGCCGGCGCCGACGAAGCAGCGCTCGACCTCGTTTCCGCTGACGCGGGGCACACGCTTCGCGTCCGCGTCTCGGCCACCAACGACCTCGGCACGAGCACCGTGGCCTCCGGCCAGACGGCCACCGTCGCGGTCGCGGCCGCCGTCGACCCGACGCTCGATCTCTCGGGCACGCTGGTCGCCAGCCCTGGAACCTGGCTCACCTCTGCCAGCTACGGCCTGGTCATCCACGCGACCGCCGGGAGCGACAGCGTCGGGCTCCAGTCCATCACCGCGACGCTGGACGACGAGAGCCTCGGCGACTGGGACGACCCATGCACCGGTTCTGGCTGCCAATCCACCCACACCGTGTCGGTCGACGCCAGCTCGCTCAGCGAGGGTGCCCACGAGCTCGCCGTCAGCGTCATCGATGCCGACGGCCGCAGTGCCGAGAGCACGGCGGAGGTCCTGATCGACCACGCTGCTCCGCTGCCGCCGACGGACGTCACCGCGTATGACGAGGCCGGCGTCGTGCACCTGGGGTGGAGCGAGAGCGTCAGCCCAGACGTCGACTCCTACAACATCCTGCGTCGCTCGGGCAGCGGTGGCACCTGGCAGCTGATCGGCACCTCGACCAGCGCCGAGTTCGCCGACACGCTGCCGTTGGCGGGCGTGGATGCCCAGTACGTCATCGAGGCTCACGACACCGCGGGGAACACCGGATCTGACTCGTCGGTCGTCGAGATCTCCACCGATCCGGCGGGGCCGGCGCCTCTCGGGCTAGCTGCGCGTCTGGATGACGATGGGGCCGCCGTCGAACTCGACTGGGAGCCTGTCACGGGCGCCGTCGGCTATCTCGTTCAGGTCGAGCGGCCCGGCGACAGCAGTTACAGCAAGCTGTCCAACGTCGCATCGCCGACGACGACGGCTCGGGATGACGACACGGATGCTCCGGGCGACTATCACTACGTCGTTCGAGCGATCTCGGCCTCTGGTCGCGTCGGCCTCGCAAGCACGGCGGCGACGGTGAACGTCGCAGATATCGAAGAAGGTCGGCCTCTGATCACCTTGAGTGGCGACATGATCGAGGATCCACAAGCCTCCCTTGCCGGCGAGGTCACCTTGGACATCGACGCGACCGACGGCGAAACCGCTCCGGGCATCGTGCACCTTGCGGCTTCGATCGACGATCAGCAGCTCCAGTCCTGGACGCAGAGCTGCTCGAGTGGCGGCTGCGAGATGCAACGGACCTGGACGCTGGACACGGCCACGCTCGACGATGACGAGCACCAAGTCACCGTCGTAGCCACCGACGCCGACGGCGCCACGACGCAGGAGGACTTCACCATCACCACCGACAACCACGCGCCGTCGGCTCCGCCGTACGTGTGGTTGGAGGCGACGCCGACGGGCCACACGGTCCACTGGACGCCCTCGTCGTCCGAAGACGTCGCGAGTTACTACGTCAGCCCGTTCTACTTCGACAGCGGATGGAGCAACGTCGTCACCGATGCGGACACGACGTCCGCCACCTACGACGGCGCCTGCGAGTACCAGTGCAAGTTCACGGTCCAAGCGATGGACTCCATCTCGATGAGCGATCCGGCGTCTGCGGAGCGTGACTGGACGCTACGGGACGGCGAGCTGCCCGGAACTCCGACGGCGCTGAACGCCACCGCCCAAGTGGGCGCGGTGTCGCTCGACTGGGCAGACGTCGCCGACGTGGCGGGCTACCTGGTCTTCCGCAGGGAGTCCGGCTCCCCCGAGTACACGCAGATCACGCCGACCCCGGTCACCGCGAGCTCCTTCGTGGACGACGACCCGCAGCCCGGTGCGAGCTACGACTACGTCGTGCGCAGCGTCGACAGCCTCGGGATGGCTTCGGACCCGTCGGCCCCGTCCAGCGCGACGGTGCCGCACTCGAGCACCATCCCGGTGATCACGCTCACCGGCTCGCTTGCCGACCACCAGAGCCAGACGGTCGGGGCGGGCACCTACGGCCTGCACGCCCATGCCGCTGAGTCGGGCGGCGCGGTCGTGTACCTCGACGTCCACGTCGATGGCATCTCGGTCGACAACCAGGACGAGCCGTGCCCCCTGGGGAACTGCGCTCTGGACTCCGACATCGATCTCGACACCGACGACTACAGCGACGGTCAGCATCTCGTCGAGGTCACGGCGGTCGATGCGGGGAACGAGACGACGACGCAGGCCTTCTCCTTCACGCTTGAGGCCTCGGCTCCCCGCGACATCGAGGACTTCACGGCGGAACCAGCTAGCGACCGCGTCCACCTCGCCTGGGGGGCGCCCGACGAGACGGACCTCACCACCTACCGCGTCTACCGCGGCACGACGGCCGGGAGCCTGAGCCAGCTCACGACGACAGCGGCGCCGGCGAGCCACTACGACGACCCGGTGACGACCGGGACGTACTGGTACGCGGTGCAGGCGGTCGACGGCGCCGGACACACGTCTCCGATCTCGGAAGCCGTGCGCGTCGTGGCCGGCGGCACGATCGCCAACCCCGTCGGCACGGTCACGACGACCGCGAGCCCCTACGCGATCTCCCTCACCTTCCCAGCAGTGACCGCGGCAGATCTCAAGGGCTACAACGTGTACCGCCAGACCGCCGACGAGGACGAGCCGCAGCTGCTCACCGCTGCGCCGATCGCCACGCCCAGCTTCACCGACTCGACGCTGATCCCGGGCAGCACCGCGACCTACACGGTCAAGGCCGTCGACGATGCCGGCCGAGAGGGACCAGCCTCCGCGCCCCAGACGGCAACGGCAACCGGCATGCGGCCCGGGGCGGGACGTTCGCCCCTGCTGGCACGCGTCGACCTCGACTACGGAGTCAACGGCTGGGAGACCTCGCTCGGCAACGACGGCCTCACCCCGACGGCGTTTGCGTCCCCTGTCGCATGCACGGCCTCCTGGGCGGACGCCTGCACAGAATATCCCCGAACGAGTTACCAGCTCTCGCCTGACGGCCGTCATATCCTCACCGCTCAGTTCGGCCCGCCGTACGGCGCAGACGACCAACTCATCCTCGGCGATTTGGAGACCGGCGCGCGCACGGTTCTCTGCGCGACCGGAACGCAGCCCCCTGGCAGCACCGCTCCGGACTGCATGCCGGGTGGGTCGGCCTGGCTCTACACCGCCGGCTTCACGCCGGACGGCAGCCATATCCGCTTCATGGGATTTAAGGCCGGTGATGCGTCGAACAGCATCTTGCAGATCCCCGCATCGGGCGGGACCGGAACCGAGGTCGTTCCCCCGACGAGCTCCCTGGCGGCTGCGCTCGACAGCTATCAGTTGAGCATCGCGGCAGACGGCAGCATGATCGCCTGGGGGCGAGCGAGCTTGGACCCGCCCACGCCGTGTGTGGGCGCGAAGTTCGATGCGAGCGGAACGTTGTTGCGGACATTCACGCCGCCGTCGTGCAACGGCTCCCAGTCGCGACCCACGCCCGACGGGCAGGGCTTCATCTACAACGACAACACGGAGGGATATCCGCGCATCAGGATCGCCACGCTGGACGGTGACGGTGGGCCGGCGATCACACCAGTAGGCCTGGCAGCGACCGCCTGCTGCGAGATCTCTCCCGACGGCGCGCGGATCTCCTATTGGGGGAAGCGCATCCCCATGAACGCGGACGGCACGCCGGTCCAGCCGGTGTACGGCGACACCATCGACTCGTTCTGGTACGGGACCGATGGGCTCTACACGTCCGACATCGAGAGTCATCAGCTACGCGCTTTGAAGCTGACCGACGCACCCGTACTCCCATGCTTCTGCGACGGGCCGAGGTTGGATCAGCAGATTCCGTCCTATCCGCAGTCCTCGGCGACCATCGACGTCTCCAGCACGGCTCCCGCCACGCTCAATCGTCGTAGCAGCGATTCGCTCCACTTCGGAGCTCACGCCACCACGGTCGGCAGTGCGGCGATCGACGAGTTCGATGCCTTCGTCGACGGCTCGCGCGCTGTTCCTACCACCCAGAACGCCACCGACGCCGCCTTCGACCTTCCGCTCCAGAGCACCGGCGAAGGGCGCCACACCGTCTGGATCGCCGCGGCTACCGCGAGCGGCCAAGAGCGCTCCATCCAACGCACGCTCGTCGTCGACAACACGGCGCCCGTCGCGTCGGACGAGGCCGCGGCGATGGAGTCAGACACCTCGGGACAGATCGATGTGAGTTGGTCTACGCCCACCGACCCGCAGCTTGCCGATGGCACGCCGGGCACCGGGGTTGCTACAACGAGCTACCGCTATGCGTTGGCCAGCGGTGGATGGAGCACCTGGAGCGTCTCAGCATCCGATGGCTTCAGTGCAGACGATGAAGTTGTCGGATCGGCTTTGGAGCTCCGCGTCATCGACCACGCCGGCAACAAGAAGGTCGTTCGGGCGCACATCAGTCGAAAGGCCCATACACCGCCGGGCGGGTGCTCAGCCAACCCAGACCGTGACGACAGCAAGATGACGGCGTCGGGCGCCGACTACCCGACCTGGAAGAGCGCGTCGACGACCCTTCACGCCGTGTACCGCTTGAGGTGCAGCACATTGCTGGAGGAGGCCACGCAGCACGTCTGCCTTACGACGCGGGTGGGGGCCAAGCCGGTGACGCTGGGCAAGTGCAAGACCGTCACGATCTTCCCAGATATTCTTCCGACCGCGACGGTGAAGCTCACGTGGCGCTGCACACGACCGTACACCGGACGCATCACGGTCTATCTCGTCGGTATCGCGGAGGGCCTCTTGGTGGGCGCTGATCATCCGACGCCGTTGGTACCGATCGAGGAGAACCCTGGAACGGTGGACTGTCCTAGCGCAGATCAGCAGAACGACGCCGAGGCGAGCGCGTGGCGTCATCTGGCCCAAACGCCGTTTGTCTGTCGCGGCGCGGTCGCCGAGGCCAAGCACGCGTGCTGGAAGAGGACATGGCGATCTGCTCCAAGCACCTTCCTGGGCCGAGACTTGGTGCGGCACAAGAACCCGCACAAGAAGGGCCCGCCGGATTGGCCCGTCCGCGGATGGGACGCCCATCACGTCATCCCCGCCTTCGGAGGTGGTCAGGCGAGTGTGCTTCCTCAGTCGATCGGATTCCGCTGTCAGGTGCATCCGAACTCGCACGTGAACGGGGTTTACCTACGTCGTCGTACGGGTTCTGACGGCCGACCCGGTCCTCTGAGCGACAGCTCTGCCATGTACCAATGGCTGGTGACGACCGCCAATCCGCTGGCCGGGCGCGTCGCGCACTGGGACTACGACGCGAAGGCAGCCGCCGAGAACGATCAGGGGCCGGTGTACGTGAATCCTTACAGTCGCGCCATCGCGCCGATGCTGGTCGGAGCGCTCGAAGGCGAAGGCACGTGCAAGAGCCACAAGGCCGGCACCGACCACATCAAGGACATCACGGACAAGCTGGAATCGAACTACATTCCCGGGATTGGCGACTCTCCACGATGAAGGGCATCTGCGCAGGGCTTATCGTCGCCATTGGGCTCATCGCCATGGGGTGTGGCGGCACGACGCGCGACGCACGAAAGGTGGTGCCGACTTCGTCGACCGCGCCTCGCGAGACAGTCGCGGCGCTGCGGGTGCGACTGGGCCGCATGTGGATGGCAAAAGATGCCATTCAGATCCCGGGCGATGCCGGAGCGGCTGCCAAGAGCCCTCGTATGCGCGTGGCACATCGCCTGCTGCAACTCGGACCCGACAAGCCGGTGGTCAATCGTCAAACAGCAGAGGCCGTGCTCGGGACGCCTGAGCAAAAGGCGGACTCCGGGGCCACCTGGATCTATCTGGTCAGCCGCAGAGAGCCGAACGACGCTCCGGGCGACGTGTGCACCAGGCATCTGGCGATCACCTTCGACCAGTCAGGACGTGCGGGAGCCTTCGTCAGTGATGACGAAGAGGACTGCGCCAGCGACAGCCGTCCGGCAAAGAGCAGAAGCTAGCCGTGCGCTCACGCGCGGATCTTCGCGATCAGGCGTGCGACGGCGTCAACGCCCGACGTCCGCCGCGCGCGGTCCAAGGCCTCGGTGATTGAGGACGACGCTCCGGTCGTCTCCTCGTGGCGCACCAGCACAAGCGGGATGTGGGGCGTATGTGCTGGGTCGGTCATCAGTCCTGCCAGCTGATCGGCTACGTCTTCCAAGAGGGCTCGAGCTTCGCGCGACTCGCCCTGGGGTGCGTTGCCATCGAGGGCGGTCGAGATCGAGCGGCACATACGCAGGCTTGTTGAGTCGAGCCGCTCGATCAGCGACAGCGTGGCTGCGCCCTCGCCGTCGTCCGAGATCCACGCGTCATCGATGACGTCCAGCCCGCGCGAGCCGCTGCGGAGAAGCGCGTCGACAAGGCCTGTGTCGATCGTCCTGGCCACCGGAGGTAGCGGGCGTGAGTCGTGCTTTCCATAGGGGAAGCGGATGTCGAGCCAGGCAAGTCGCTCGTCGCGATTTGACGGGAGCGCCGCGACTAACGCCTTGTGGAGCGCCGCAGCCAGTGGTCGGGCGAAAGCCGGACTGTCTGCCGGCCAAGGCTCTTGATCTTCAACTCTGCCATCCCACAGGATCGCTGTCGGGCGAAGATGGGCGGCGCGCCGAAGAGCATCTGCAAGCGCACTGGGCGACGGAGGTTGAGCGAAGTCCGGTAACTCTGTCTCGCTGAGGATCAGCTCGAGCCGTCCGTGGTGGTTCAAGCGCGCCTCGCGGGCGAAAGCTGCCGGCGTCCTGCCCGGAACCTGGCGTGCGCCTTCGACCCGCCGCAGCTGAGGTCCATTCCACCTCAGCGATCGCACGTCATGCAGGCCGCCGGCGGCGCTGCTCACGGCGACGCTGGATGCGACCGCATCGACTAGGTACGACTGTCGACGGACCGAGCGCTTGCGGAAGTCGATCTCCTCGATGGCGAAGTCGTCGCCGTCGTAGCGCCACGCGTAGCGGGGTCGGTCAGCGGTCAGCCTTGGCCCTTGGAGGACGACAACCGGTCGCCCCTGGTCATCAAGGCCGACGCGATCCACGAAGTCGGTGCCGGCGTCGGTCGTACTCCAGCGGCCGGTCGCCGTGGGTCGTTCACGTGCCATCAGTGGGATCGGCAGATAGAACGTCGATTCCGTTACGGCGTCGCGCCACTCAGCGACGCTCAAAGCTCGCTCGCGGACCTCGTCGGCGATGTCAAGGTCGGCGAGCCGCGCCTCTGCCAGTGCCAGCTCCGCCTGCCACGTCATCGGAGTAGTCATACAGCAACCCTCATGTAGTTCAAGGCTCCGTGGACGTCTGGTCGTCTACAACGCACAATCCAACGGTCCGAACACGCGATGTCCGCTGCGTGACCCGTTGGGGGCGAGTTTTTGGCTCCCAGCCCTATGGAGTTCTGGAGAGCCAGCTCTCCTACATCTGAAAAGCGCCCCCGCGTCGCGCTAACGACCGGGGGCATGGCCCAAGGAGACGGACTCCATGGACACCCCCGGACGCTATCCCGTCCGACGACCCGCGCGTCGTCATCCCCCACCACCTGCTTCGGCTGCTGCATGCCGAGGCGAGGCGCAAGATCTATGCCGCGTGCGACGTGGCATGCGAGCCCGAAATGCTGGACGACGTCATCGATGCCGTGCACCTGCACGACAAGTTCGCCGACGACCGCGTGACCGCGAAGGTCGCGTGTGCGTCGCCGTCGACCGCGGAGATCGGCGTCTCGAGCACGGCGGGCTGAGCTGGCTCGGGCAGCGGATCCACCTGCGAGCGGTCGAAGACCGGGCCCATCCGGAACCGCGTCCGCGGCTTCTTGTCCTGGTCGGCGCCGGCGGCCTCCCACTCGGCGATCGCCCTGCGACTGGGCGGCACCGGCATCCAGATGTACAACGCCTTCTCACCGCGCCGCACGCAGTAGCCGAGCTCCAGCCACTTCCGGAAGCCGGTGACGCGCGTCGCCTCCGGGCACTGCATAGCGATCAACAGCTGGTTGGTGAAGCTGTAGTTGCGGAACAGCGACACGGCACCGTTGAGCAGATCGCGGGCGCCGCCCTGCTCGGCGTCGGTGAGGTGGCCGAGCAGCCCCTCGTCTCCGAGCGGGGCGGTGTCGCCGTTGGTCGGCAGAAGCCGGTTGACCAGCCGTCGCCCGGTCAAGCCCTCGTGGGGCTTGACGTCAGCCAGCTCGCGCATCCGGCCTTCGAGATGGACGAACGCGTCGCGTACGGCTGCGTCGTACTGCTCGGCGCGCCAGGAGCCTTGGATCGCGCTGACAAGCTCGGGACGAAGGAACGTCATGCTCCACGTGGTGACCGCAT
This sequence comes from Conexibacter sp., assembly GCA_025964215.1. GTDB lineage: Bacteria > Actinomycetota > Thermoleophilia > Solirubrobacterales > Solirubrobacteraceae > Baekduia. The sequence goes on along the minus strand of JAOPZG010000608.1, from coordinate 1,320 downwards.
CGATCGCGACGACGAGGTCGCGTTCACGTAGGTCGGCGATGTCGCCGTCGGAAGCTTCCGGGCGGCCCGCGCGATGGTTCTTGCGGATCCACCAGATGTGCCGTTCGAGGTTGCCGAGGTCCGCTCCGGTGGCCGACGTCAGCGCCGCCGCGTTGGCCTGTGCGACGTCGGCCAGCAGCGAGATCTCTTCCGCTGGCGCGCGGTCGCCGGCGGCCGTGGTCAGACGGTTCACAGAGGCGATCAGATCGGCCAGTTGCCGGTGGACCTCGAAGCTGAGCATCCGAATTGATTATCAGGATCGAGACGCGGCGGCCCGGCCGCTGATGGAGTCGGTTCGCGGCGCCTGAGGGTAGGCCCGCTCGAAGTGGCGGGGCCGTTCCGACGATATCCGCGGCGAGCGTTGAGTCGCACCGCGAGCGGGACGCCTAATCGGCGGGTATCCGCAGCGATCCAGGCACATATCACGGAATAAAGGCACTAGTGCCTTTTCGCGACCCCGAAATCGGCCCGCACCGCCCGAGCCCCGAAACGACGAAACCCCCGCGATTGCGGGGGTTTCTCCCGAGTGGAGCTTGCCGGGCTCGAAGCGGCGACCTCCTGGGTGCGATCCAGTCGTGCGCGGTGGCGGTCGCGACCCGAAACACCGGCAGATCGGCTGTGATCGCCCCCAATCCAGCGCCATATCGCGGGTTTCAGGCACTAGTGCCTGAAAATGTTGCCGAAATCGGGGCCGAACGCGCTGCCCGCTGAACGACGAAACCCCCGCGTTAGCAGGGGCTTCGCACTTAGTGGAGCCAGGGGGGCTCGAACCCCCGACCTCCTGCATGCCATGCAGGCGCTCTCCCAGCTGAGCTATGGCCCCAGGTGAACGGGCAGCTTAACACCGACCGGCGCTCAGCGGCGGCCGGGCGGTACGAACTCGGGGACCTCGAAGTCGTCGTCGGGTCGCCGGCGGCTGATGACGGGCTCGGTGGCGCGCGAGGTGAAGCCGGGGGAGACGCCACGAGACTCGCCCTCGCCCGAGGCGCCCGGCCCCCGCGACGCGCTCGGCGCCAAGTCCACGCTCCCCGCCGGCGCCGCCTGGTCCAGATCCGCGGTCAGACGCGCGTGCGCGAGCTTCACGTCGTTGAGCAACCGCTCCGCGTTGCGGTGCAGCGAGTCGCTCAGCTCCTGGAGGTGCCCCGACAGCGTCGTCCCGTCGTGCAGCACGTCCCGCGCCGCGTCGTGCGCCTCGGCGATGATCTCGCGCGCCGCGGTCTTGGCCTCGCCGCGGGTGTCGAGCGACCACGCCTCGGCGTCGGCCCGCACCCGCGCCGCCTC
>JAOPZG010000551.1 GCA_025964215.1 Conexibacter sp. | reverse complement strand
CCGCGCTCGCCGCGCGCGCGCCGATCGCGAAGCTCTCCGACCGCCAGGATCAGCGCCTGGCCCGCGCCGACGACTCGGCCCGCGACGACTCGCGCCAGGCGCTCGCGTCGATCACCGCCGCCGGCGGCCTGGCCCTGGCCGGCGCGATCGCGCTCGTCGCGCTCCTGCTCGCCGGCGTGCGCCGCCCGCTGGAGAGCCTGGTCGACGCCTCGGCGCGCCTCGCCGGCGGCGACCTCGCCGCCCGCGTCGACGAGAACACCGGCCCGGACGAGCTGCGCCAGCTCGGCCGCTCGTTCAACGCGATGGCCGTCGACCTCGAGCAGGCCAACGAGCGCCTGGACGCGGAGCGCGCACGGCTGGCCGTCACGGTCCGCAGCCTCGGCGACGGCCTGCTGATCATCGACGAGGAGGGGCTCGTCTCCTCGGCCAACCCGCGCGCGCTGCGGCTCGCGCCGGACTTGAAGGTCGGCCACCCGCCGGACGTCGGCGGCCTCGCCCTGCCGCCCGTGGACGAGGCGCTCGGCACCGAGGTCCTGCTCGAGCACGAGGGCCGCACGCTCGCCGTGACCGCCGCGCGGCTGGAGGAGCACGCCGACGGCGGCACCGTCTGGACGCTGCGCGACGCGACCGAGCGCGCCCGCCTCGAGCGCCTCAAGAGCGAGTTCGTCGCCACCGCCTCGCACGAGCTGCGATCGCCGCTGACCTCGATCAAGGGCTTCGTGGAGCTGCTGCGCGCCGGCGACGGCCTCGACGACCGCCAGCGCGAGTTCCTCGACATCGTCCTGGTCTCCACCAATCGCCTGGTCGACCTCGTCAACGACCTGCTCGACGTCGCGCGCCTGGAGGCCGGGCGCGTCGAGGTCCACCGCCGGCCGGTCGACGTCGGCGAGGTCCTGGACGACGTCACCACGCTGCTGCGCGGCCGCATCGAGGCCAAGCACCAGCACCTGGAGATCGCGGTCGCGCCCGAGACGCCGCGGATCCTGGCCGACGCCACGCGCCTGCGCCAGATGCTCACCAACCTGGTGACCAACGCGCACCTCTACACCGACGAGGGCGGCCGGCTGCGGATCAGCGCCGCGCAGCTCGGCGCGAGCGTCCGGATCGAGATCTCCGACACCGGCCGCGGCATGGCGCCCGCCGAGCTCGAGCACGTCTTCGAGCGCTTCTCGCGCGGGTCGGGCTCGACCGGCACGCCCGGGACCGGCCTCGGCCTCTCCATCGTCAAGTCGCTCGTCGACCTCCACGGCGGCACGAGCGACGTCGCCTCGACGCTCGGCGAGGGCACGACGTTCGCGATCACGCTGCCCGCCGCGCCCGGGCCCGGCGTCGTCACGCGGCCCTCGGACGCGCTGCGCGGCCGCCGCGTCCTGGTCATGGACGACGAGCCCGAGACCGCGCGCCTGATCGCCGAGCGGCTCGAGCCCTTCGGCGTGACCTGCGAGATCGTCCACGACGGCGCGACCGCGCTCGAGCGGCTGCGCGCGGAGGACTTCGACGCGATGACGCTCGACGTCCTGATGCCGGGCGTGAGCGGCTTCGAGGTCCTGCGCGAGCTGCGCGCCGACCCGCGGCTCGCGGATCTCCCGGTCGTCGTCGTCTCCGTGTTCAGCGGCCGCGAGGCGCTGAGCGGCGAGTGGGTCGTCAGCAAGCCGATCGACGCCGAGGAGCTGGCCGACGCGCTCGGCTCCGCGGTCATGGCCGGCCGCGTGCGCGTGCTGGCCGTCGGCCGCCCGGACGTCCGCACCAACCTGCGCCAGGCGCTCGACGACCTCGCGATCGAGCACGAGTGGGCGTCCACGCCGCTGGAGGCCGCGCGCCTCTGCGCGATGCGGCGCTTCGAGGTCGCGCTGGTCGACGCGGGGCTGCCGGACGTCGAGGCGGCGATCGCCGGCCTGGACCTGCGCGGCCGCCGCCTGCGCCGCTCGGTCGTCGTCGTCTCGGCCGACGGCGAGGGCGCGCCGGGCTTCGCGCGGCTGGACGCCGAGCCGATCTCGGTCGGCGAGGCGGGCGCCGCGATCTTGGCGCTCTTGGAGCCTGCGGCCGCCGCGGACTTGTAGGCTCGGCAATGGTGGACATGCCAGGCAAGGGGGGGACGACCACGGACCTCGCGGTTCTGCAGGAGCGCTTGGCGACCGTCGAGCGCTCCGCGGCCGAGAAGGAGCAGCAGCTCGAGCGCTACGCCGCGGACCTCCGCGAGACGTTCACGCGCGAGCGCGAGCGCCGCCACGAGCTGCGCCGCTCCTACATGGCGACGGTCCGCGCGCTGTGCAACGCGGTCGAGGCGCGCGACGCCTACACCGGCAAGCACGCCGAGCGCGTCGCCGCCTACGGCATGGAGGTCGCCCGCGTCATGGACGCGCCGTTCTGCGACGACCCCGAGGTCGAGTTCGGGTTCCTGCTGCACGACGTCGGCAAGGTCGCGGTGCCGGACTCGATCCTGTGGAAGCCCGAGCCGCTGACGCCCGAGGAGCGGACGCTGATGGAGCGCCACGCCATCGTCGGCTGGGAGATCCTGCGCGAGGTCGACTTCCTCGGCGAGGCGAAGCTCGTCGTCCGCCACCACCACGAGCGCTGGGACGGCGCCGGCTACCCGGACGGGCTGGCCGGCGAGGCGATCCCGCTCGCGGCCCGCGTCTTCTCCGTCGCCGACGTCCTCGACGCCCTCACCACGATCCGCCCCTACCGGCCGCCCTCGCCGCTCGCGGTCGCGCGTGACATGATCGCCGAGTCCTCAGGAACCCAGTTCGACCCCGAGGTCGTGGACGCGTTCATGTCGATCGCCCCCACGCGCCTCGTCGAGATCCGACGCGAGGTCGGCTGAAGTGCGCAGCGTCCTGATCGTCGACGACGACCCGTTCATCCGCAAGCTCGTCTCCACGACCCTCGAGGACGTGGCCGGCTTCCAGCTGCACGAGGCCGCCAACGGCGTCGAGGCCGTGGAGCTCGCGGCGGAGGTCCACCCGGAGCTCGTGTTCCTCGACATCGACATGCCGCGCATGGACGGCATCGAGGCGTGCCGGCTGATCCGCGCGCAGGACAACGGCGCCGCGAAGGCGACGATCGTGATGCTCACCGCCGCGGGCGCGCTGGAGAACGAGACCCGCGCCCGGAGCGCGGGCGCCGACCTCTTCCTCACCAAGCCCTTCAGCCCGCTCGACCTGCTGCGGCTGGTCGACGAGCTGGCCTGAGCCGCGGCCCGCTCGCCGACCCGCGCCGGCGGGTGCTAGTCCCGGCTCCCGCGGCCGTAGAGGAACTTGAAGAACTTGCTCAGGCGCCCCGTCATCTTCGCGTTGTAGGGGTACATGTGCGGGTCCTTCTTGGTGGCGAAGCGCGTGACGAGCATCGCCTGCTGCTGGCAGTACTTGCGGATGCCGCCGGCGCCGTGGCGCGAGCCGAGGCCGGACGCCTTGGCGCCGCCCATCGGCAGCTCCAGCGCCGTGTAGTTGACCAGCGCGTCGTTGATGCAGACCGCGCCGGAGTCGACGCGGCGGGCGACGGACTCGGCGTGCTTGATGTCCTTGCCGAAGACCGACGCGCCGAGGCCGTAGGGCGAGTCGTTGGCGAGGCGGATGGCCTCCTCCTCGTCGCGGACCTTCATGATCGGCAGCGTCGGGCCGAAGGTCTCCTCGGTCATCGCCAACATGGTGTGGTCGACGTCGACCAGCACCGTCGGCTCGTACCAGTAGCCGCCGGCGTGCTCGCCGCGCGAGCCGCCGACGACGACGCGGGCGCCCTTGGCCTTGGCGTCCTCGACGTGCTTCTCGACGATGTCGACCTGCGGCGGGAAGGTCATCGACCCGACGTCGACCTGCCCGGAGGCGCCCGCGCCCTGGCGCAGGGCCTTGGCCTTCTCGGTGACCTTCGAGACGAACTCGTCGTACACCGGGGCCTCGACGTAGACGCGCTCGATCGAGATGCAGGTCTGGCCGCCGTTGAACATGCCGTAGTAGAGGGCGGTGTTGGCGGCGCGGTCGACGTCGGCGTCGGCCAGGACGATCAGCGGGTCCTTGCCGCCGAGCTCCAGCGAGACCGCGGTGAGCGTGTCGGCCGCGGCCTTCATGACCTGCTTGCCGGTCTTCGTCGAGCCGGTGAACATGATCATGTCGACCTGGTTGACGAGCGCGGCGCCGGTGGCGCCGAGGCCGGTGGCGACCTGGAAGACGCCGTCCGGGATGCCGCACTCCTTCAGGCCCTCGGCGAGCTTGAGGGACGTGAGCGGGGTGATCTCCGACGGCTTGAGGATCACGCTGTTGCCGGCGGCGAGCGCGGGGATGCAGTCGCCGAAGGAGTTCGTCAGCGGGTAGTTCCACGGGCCGATGACGCCGATCAGGCCGAGCGGCTTGTAGCGCAGCATCAGCTTCTTGCCCTTGACCAGGACGGCGGAGGACTTGACCTTCTCGTCGGCCAGGTAATTCTCGGCGTTGGTGGCCCAGAAGCCGAAGGCGGCGGCGCCGTAGGAGATCTCGGCGATCAGCGCGTCCTCGTAGGTCTTGCCGGTCTCCGAGCGGATGACGGCGATGACCTCCTCCTGGTGATCGATCACCCACTTCTGCATCCGCCGGAGGATCCGGCCGCGACCCTCGAAGCCGAGGGCCTCCCACGCGGGCTGGACCTCGCGGCCGCGGCGCGCCATGGCGGCGATCTCCTCGGCGCCGAGGTCCGGGCAATGGGCGATGACCTCGCCGGTGGCGGGGTTCTCGACCGCGAACTCCTTGGGGGCGACGGCTGCCGGGGCGGCGGCGACGTCGTCCTGGATCTGCTCCTCGATACCTGCCATGCGTCCTTCTCCGGTCGCTTGCTGACGGTGTGTCAAAGCCTACCGCCTGCTGTCCGCGCGATGGGGAGCGTCACCTGTGGTGCGTCAGGATCGTTGGAGTGGACGTCGTGCTCCGTCGCCATCTCCTCTTCTTCCTCACCGGC
>JAOPZG010000534.1 GCA_025964215.1 Conexibacter sp. | reverse complement strand
GCCCCGACAAGGTCGCGGTCGTCCAGGACGACCGCCGCGCCACCTACGCCGAGCTCTGGGACGCGGCGCTGCGCCGGGCCGCCGCGCTGCGCGCCGCGGGCGTGGAGCCGGGGGACCGCGTCGCGCTGCTCGGCCTCAACACCATCGACTTCGTCACCGCCTACTACGGGATCCTCGCGCGCGGCGCCGTCGTCGTGCCGGTCGCGCCGATGCTCGTCGCCGACGAGATCGCGTTCCTGCTCCAGGACTCGGGCGCGAAGCTCGCGCTGGTCGCCGACGACCTCGCCGAGGTGGTCGCGCGCGGCGCGGCCGACGCGGGCGTGCCGGTGCTGCTGCTCGGGAGCGACGAGGCGCTCGCGGCCGAGCCGGAGCCGCACCGCGCGGCGACCGAGCCGCTCGACCCCGCCGTGCTGTTCTACACCTCGGGCACGACCGGCCGCCCCAAGGGCGCGGTGCTCACGCACATGAACCTGGTGTTGAACGCGTTCACCAACGCCTTCACCGCGAACCACATCGTCTGCGACGACGTGATGCTCGGGTGCCTGCCGCTCTTCCACACCTTCGGCCAGACCGTCGCGCTCAACGGCACGTTCCTTGTCGGCGGCACGCTGATCCTCCAGCCGCGCTTCGACCCTGGCGCCGCGCTGGAGCTGATGGCGGAGCACGGCGTCACCGCGTTCCTCGGCGTCCCGACCATGTACATGGCCTTGCTCGCTGCCGTGGCCGCGGGCGGCCCGATCCCGTCGCTGCGCCTCTGCGTCTCCGGCGGCGCGCCGCTCCCGGTGAAGGTGCTCGAGGAGTTCAACACCACCTTCTCGACGCAGATCCAGGAGGGCTATGGCCTCTCGGAGACCTCGCCGACGGCGACGGTCAACCAGCTCGAGCTCGGCGTGGAGCCCGGCTCGATCGGCCATCCGATCTGGGGCGTCGAGGTCGAGATCGCCGACCCCGAGGTCGACGACGCGATCGTGCTCAAGGACGTCGGCGAGGTCGGCGAGATCGTCATCCGCGGGCACAACGTCTTCGCCGGCTACCACGAGCGCCCGGAGGCGACGGAGGCCGCGATCGTCGACGGCTGGTTCCGCTCCGGCGACCTTGGCACCAAGGACGACAGGGGCTTCCTGCGGATCGTCGATCGCAAGAAGGACCTCATCCTGCGCGGCGGCTACAACGTCTACCCGCGCGAGGTCGAGGAGGTGCTCGTCCGCCACCCGGCCGTCGACCAGGTCGCGGTCGTCGGCGTCCCGCACGAGACGCACGGCGAGGAGGTGCTCGCGGTGATCGTCCTGCGCGAGGGCGCCGAGCAGCCCGGCGAGGAGGAGCTGCTCGCGTGGGTCGGCGAGCGCGTCGCGCGCCACAAGCGCCCGCGCCTGGTGCAGTTCGTCGACGAGCTGCCGCTCGGCCCGAGCCGCAAGGTCCTCAAGCGCGAGCTGCGCGACCGCTTCGCGGCGCTGAGCGACGCTTAGCGGGCGCCGGCCGTCCCAGCACGGACTGCAGCTCCTCCAGCGCCTCCTCCAAGTGCACCATGAACGGCCACGCGTCCGGGATCTGCCCGGCGTCGGTGACGATCCCGAAGTCGAGGTGGTCGCGGTAGCTCATCACCGTCATGTTGAGGCCGACGCCGTCGACCACGACCGAGACCGGGTACATCTTCTCGAGCTCCGCGCCGGCGCAGTAGAGCGGGTCGCGCGGGCCGGGGACGTTGGAGATGACGAGGTTCAGCGGCGGGCGCGTGCGGCTCAGCAGGTCGATCGTCGTGCGCGCGGCGAGCGCGGCGACCGCGGGCGGGATGAAGGACGTGGCGTCGGTGAGCAGCGACGCCGGGAGCGCCGCGTGGTTGGCCTTCGCGCTGCGCAGCAGCTCGTGCGCGCGCAGCAGGCGGGCGCGCGGCTCGGCCACGTCGGTCGGGATCGGCACGATCATCGCCGAGATCCGGTTGCCGTAGGTCTGGGCGTCGTCCGGCCCGCGGACGGAGACCGGGATCATCGCGATCAGCGGCGTGCGCGGCAGCTCGTCGCGGTCCAGCAGCCAGGCCCGGACCGCGCTCGCGCACAGCGTCACGACGACGTCGTTGAGCGTGATGCCGAGCTCGTTCTTGATGGCCTTGACGGCGTCCAGCGAGAGGGAGCCGAAGGCGAAGCCGCGGTGCGGCGAGATCCGGCCGTTGAACGCGGTCTTGGGCGCGCGGGCCGACGTGATCTCCAGGATCCCGGCGCCGGTCGGCGCGCCGGCCAGGCCACGCAGGCGCGAGAGCCCCTTCGAGAGCGCGGGCACGACGGGGAACGCGTTGGCGCCCGGGACCTCGGTGAGCGCGGGCAGCGTGGTCGGCAGCGCCTTGAGCGCGCGCCACGGCTGGAGCGGGATGCCGGCCGCGCCGCGGGCGAGCATCTCGAGGTCGCTCGGGACGCGCTCGCCTCGGCCGCTGCCGGCCGGCTTGGGCGGCAGCTCCTTGCCGGCGGCGCTCGGGTCGAGCAGCACGGTCAGGATCTCGTTGCCGCTGACGCCGTCGACCACCGCGTGGTGGACCTTGGTGAGCAGCGCGACGCGGCCGTCGGGCAGGCCGTGGATCAGGTAGAGCTCCCACAGCGGGCGCGAGCGGTCGAGTGGCCGGGCGAAGATCCGCGCGACCGTGTCGGCGAGCCTCTGGTCGTCGCCGGGCGGCGGGATCGCGGACTCGCGGATGTGGAAGTCGAGGTCGAAGTCCGGGTCCTCGACCCAGTAGGGCAGGTCGATCCCGAGCGGGACGTTGACGAGCTTCCAGCGGAACGGCGGCAGCAGGTGCAGCCGCTCGGAGACCATCCGGGAGAGGTCCTCGACCGTCAGCTCGCCGCCCGGCGCGGTCGCCGGGTCGCAGACGCAGAGGCTGCCGACGTGGCCGTAGGTCCGCCCGTTCTCGACGGCGAGGAACTGGGCATCGAGGCTCGTGAGCTGGCGCACCTCGCGATCGTCTCCAGCCGGAGCCCGGAACATGCGCGTTCCTTGGGACGCGGGTCCTAGCCTGGTCGGCATGTCGCCCACGATCTGGACCATCGGCTACGAGCGCCTGCTGCCGCCGGCGCTGATCGCCGAGCTCGAGGCCGCCGGCGTGCGGCGCCTGATCGACGTCCGCTACCGCCCGCAGTCCCGCCGCGCCGGCATGTCGAAGACGCGCCTCGGCGAGGCGCTGCGCGAGCACGGCATCGCCTACGAGCACCGCCGCGCGCTCGGCACGCCGCCGGACATCCGCTGGTTCTACAAGAACAACCGCGTCGAGGAGGGCGCGGCGCGGTTCGCGGCGCACATCGAGGAGACGCACGCGGAGGACCTCGACGAGCTGGCGGAGGAGGTGCGCGGCGGTGCGATGCCGACCGCGCTGCTGTGCCTCGAGGCCGAGCCGCACGACTGCCACCGGCGCATCGTGACCGACCGGCTGGCGGCGCGGGTGCCGGGATTGGTCGTCGTGGATCTCTGAGCTCGGGAGGAGGCGGTCGCGGTGCGCGGCGCGGGCGGTCGTCCTCGAAAGCATTCGCGGGACCGGCCGGGTCATTCGGGCCCGAGCGATCGATCCGGGTCGCTCTGGTCTCCCGTAGGCAGCTCACAGCGACCCGGATCCACGCTTCGGCCCCGAACCACCTGCGCGGCGCCCGCAGACGACGAACCCCGCCGCGTGCCATCCACGCAAACGCGCTGAGCGCCCTTAGCCCGCGCGCCCGAAGCCCGCGGCGAGCGCCGCGATGAGGTGCTCGAAGGACGTGTCCAGGTCGAGCTTGAAGCCGAAGCCCGACGCCGCCTCCAGCGACGCGAAGCCGTGGACCGCGGCGCGGAGGCCGCGGAGCGCGTGGATGGTCTGCTCGTCGTCGAGCGACCATGAGCGCAGGACGCCGCGCAGGACGTCGAGGACGATCGCGCCGGCGGTCTGGAGCTCGGTGTCGTCGGCCGCGGGTGCGGTGATGCCGCCGGCGGCGTAGCGGCCGGGGTGCTCGAGCACGTAGGTCCGGTAGGCCTGCGCGGTGGCCTGGAGGCCGTCGGCGCCCGAGCGGCCGATGGCGGCCTCGCGCAGCGCCGCCGCCAGCTCGCCGAGCGCGAGCAGCGCGACGCCGCGGAGCAAGCCGTCGCGGCCGTTGACGTGGTTGTAGAGCGACGGTGGCTTGACGCCGAGCGCCGCCGCGACGCGGGCGAGCGTGACCGCGTCGAGG
>JAOPZG010000184.1 GCA_025964215.1 Conexibacter sp. | reverse complement strand
GAGGCCGCCGGACGCGCGATCAGCCTCGCCGGCGCCGGCTACGACGCGCGCCAGGGCGACCGCGGCGCCGAGGGTCGCGAGTCCGAGAGCTGGGACCTGGAGCAGCCGGAAGTGGCCCGGCGCACGGGGCGCGGAACGCACGACGCGCCGGTCACCGCGCAGCTCGGCGGGGCCATCGACGCCACCGGCGTCGGCATCGCCGAGACCGCGATCGCGCGCGACCACGCGCGCTACGGAGCTTCGCTGTGAGTGCCGCCGACGCGCCCGTGCTCGAGCTGACGGGGCTGCAGAAGAGCTACGGGGCGACGCGCGCGCTCGTCGACGTGAGCGTCAGCCTGGGCCGGGGCGAGACGATCGCGCTGGTCGGCGAGAACGGCGCCGGCAAGTCGACGCTCGCCAAGATCGCGTGCGGGCTCGTCAAGCCCGACGAGGGCACGATCACCGTCGGCGGCGAGGCGATGAGCTCCTACAGCGCCCTGGCCGCCCACGCCGCCGGCGTGCGGATCGTCCCGCAGGAGGTGCTCCTGTGCCCGAACCTGTCGGTCGCCGAGAACATCACCTTGGGCGGCGTCCCGCGCAAGCGCGGCAACGTGATCGATCGCCGGGCCATGACCGAGGCCGCCGAGCAGCGCCTCGCCGATCTCGGGATCGAGTCGCTCGACGTGCGCCGCAGCGCCGGGCGGCTCTCCGTCGTCCAGAAGGCGGTCGTGCAGGTCGCGCGGGCCCTGATCCCCGGCACGCGGGTCATGATCGTCGACGAGCCGACCGCGCCGATGAGCAAGGCCGAGGTCGACGAGCTGATGCGGCTGCTCGAGCTGGTGTCCGACCGTGGGGTCGGCGTCCTCTACGTCTCGCATCGCCTCGACGAGGTGCTGAGGCTCGCCGATCGCGTGGTGGTCCTGCGCGACGGCCACGCCGTCGCCGAGCTGGAGGCGGCCGGCCTGACCGAGCCGCAGCTGATCAGCGCGATGGCCGGCGGGCGCGACTTCACCGTCCACGCCACGCGCGAGCAGCGCGTGACGGGCGAGGCGCTGGCGGTCACCGACCTCCAGGGGCCGACGATCGACCACCTGTCCTTCAGCGTCGGCTGGGGCGAGATCGTCGGCTTCTACGGGATCGCCAGCTCCGGCCGCGACGACCTCGGAGCGCTGCTGACCGGTGTGGTCGAGCCCGAGGGCGGCGAGGTGACCGTCGACGGCCGCTCGCTGACCGGCGTCTCGGTGCGCAACCGGATCCACCACGGCATCGGCTACGTCCCGCCGGAGCGCAGCGCCGCGCTGCTGCTCGGCCGGTCGGTGCGCGAGAACATCTCCGTGGCCATGCTCGAGCGGCTGACCGAGCGCGGGCTGAAGAAGGTCCAGGCCGAGCGCGAGCTCGCAAGCCACTGGGTGCAGGAGCTGTCGATCAAGACCGCCTCGATCGAGGCGCCGGTCCGCTCCCTGAGCGGCGGCTCCCAGCAGAAGGTGCTGCTCGCCCGCTGGCTGGCCGCGGGCGTGCGGGTGCTGATCCTCGAGGAGCCGACGCGCGGCGTGGACATCGCCACCAAGGCCGAGATCTACCGGCTGCTGCGCGAGTTCGCCGACGCCGGCAACGCGATCCTCATCGCCTCTTCGGACATCGAGGACATCTTGGCGGTGGCCGACCGCAGCATCGTGCTGCGCGACGGCCGGATCGCCGACACCTTCCAGTCCACCACCGACGTCGAGTCGCTGCGGGACAGCCTCTTGACCGCCGCCATCGCCGAAGGAGTTGAGCATGCCAGGGTCTGACGTTGCCGAGGCGCGAATCCCCGACCGGGGCATGAGCCCGGCATCGGGGGACGACGAGGCCCGCGCCGTTGCGTCGCAGCTGCGCCGCGAGCGGCTGCTGCTGCTGCTGCGCGGCCAGACGCTGGGCGCGTTGCTGGTGGTGCTGATCGTCGTCTTCTCGCTGATCGCTCCGAACTTCTTCTCGTCCGACACCTTCTTCCTGGTCGGCGGGGTCGCCGCCGCGATGGGCATCATGGCCGTCGCCCAGACGTTCCTGATCATCGCGGGCGGGATCGACGTCTCCGTCGGCGGCGTCGTCGCGCTCTCGGCGGTGCTCACCGGCGTGCTGGTCGACCACAGCGTGCCCGTGTGGTGGGCGGCGGCGATCGCCTTGCTCGCCAGCGCGCTGCTCGGCGGCGTCAACGGCTTCCTCGCGATCAAGCTGAAGATGAGCCCGCTGATCGTGACGCTGGCGACGCTCTCGCTGTTCACCGGCTTGGCCTACGTCCTCTCAGGCGGCGACACGCTGCTCATCTCCAGCGACTCGTTCGAGTTCATCGGGACCGGCAAGGTCGGGCCGTTCCCGTTCCAGATGGTGATCTTCGCCGTCGTGCTGGCGATCGGGTACTTCTACCAGCGCTTCTCGATCCATGGTCAGCAGATCTACGCGATCGGCGGCAACGTCGAGGCCGCGCGCCTGTCGGGCATCCGGGTCGACGCGATCCCCTTCGTGCTCTACGTGCTGTCCGGGCTGTCGGCGGGGATGGCCGGCCTGATCCTCACCGCTCAGCTCGCCTCGGCCTCGCCCGACGTCGGCAGCGCCTTCCTGCTGCCGGTCGTCACCGCGGTCGTCCTCGGCGGGGCGAGCCTGCACGGCGGCCTGGGCAGCGTGATAGGCACGCTCGTCGCCGTCGCGATCCTCGGCGTGCTGCAGATCGGGCTCTCGCTGCTGGCGCTGTCTGCGTATGTGCAGGACATGGCCTTGGGGATCGTGCTCCTGCTCGCGCTCTCGCTGGACCAGTTGATGGTCAAAGAGCGCTCAACGTCCTGAGGCATTCGGTGCGGCGTGGCCACGAGCCATGCCGCGTGTCTCGCCCTCCGGGAGCCACGGGTGTGGCCCGGGAACCCACAGAAGGAAGAGAGATGGTCACGATGACGAAGGGTCGTTGGAAACGTGTCCCGCTGCGGGCGGTCGCAACGGCGGCGCTGGCGGGAACCGTCGCGTTCGGCGTCGCCGCGTGCGGCGACAGCGGTGGCGGCGGGAGCAGCACGGCCGCGTCGTCGGCCGGCACGACCACGACGGCCTCCGCCCCCAAGGGTGATCCGGGCCTCGGCACGCCGGTCGCGTTCGACTCCGCGCCGGCCGACCTGCACCTCACCGACCCGGGCCCGGCGGCCTGTCCGGCCGGCGGCAAGAAGCTGACGATCGGCTACGACCGCTACTCGGACTCCGACGAGAACGTCTTGGCGATGTCGCATCCGATCGAGGACTCGTTCAAGAAGATGGGCTGCGTCACGCTGCTCGAGCTGACCGACAACCTCGACCCGGCGACCGTCCAGCGCAACATGCAGACGTTCATCCAGCGCAAGGTCGACGGCGTGATCCTGCAGAGCGCGCTGGCAGCGGTTCAGCCGGCGGCGGTCAAGCTCCTCGACAACGCGAAGATCCCGGTCCTCACGCTGTCGATCACGGCGCCCGGCACGACGTTCATCGGTCCGGACGACTACGCGAACGGCGTGATCGGCGGCAAGTCGGTCGCCGAGGCGTTCAAGACCCACTTCCCGGGACAGAAGCCCTACGTCCTGCTGCTGGCGCTGCCCAAGTCGGGCGACACGCCCAAGCACCGCCACGACGGGTTCAAGGACGGCATCAAGCAGGTGCTCCCGGACCTCAAGGACAGTGACTTCACCGACGTCTCGGCCGACGCGACCCCGACGTCGTCGCACGACCGCACGCTGGAGACCCTCGGTCGGGTCCCGAGCGGCAGGAAGCTGATCGTGGCCGGCGTCAACGACGCGACGGCGCAGGGCATGGTGCGCGCCATCGCCCAGCGTGGCCTGTCCAAGAACGCGGTCGTCGTCGGCATGGGCGGCGTGCCGCCGACGTCGACGACCTACATCTGCAAGGAGCCGGAGTGGGCGGGAACGGTCGCCAACTTCCCGGAGAACAGCGGCGTGGCCGCCACCGGCGCGATCGTCGCGCTGGCCTCCGGCAAGGAGATCCCCAAGTGGATCTCGATCCCCGGCAAGTGGATGGCGCGCGACAAGATCGGCGACTTCTACCCGCAGGCCGCGTGTAAGTAGCCCAACCCCGGCGGCAGCGGTCCCGCCCAGCGTGGCCGCTGCCGTCGAGCAGTGAACAGAGAAGGGAAGGTCATGAGCAACACAGACGAGGCGACGCGGGGCGCGCGCGGCATGGTCCGGAGGATCCTGCTGAAGGCGTACAGGTTCGGCGTGCGGCGGATCGCCCTGTTCCGGTTCAGCCCGAGCGAGCGGCCGCTCAAGGTCCCACCGCCGTGGCGCCGTCGCGACTACGACGTGCCCGACGAGCTGCGCACGGTGCCGGGGATCTGGCGCCGGCCCGACGAGGAGCGGGCCGCGTTCGAGCGCGTGCCGTTGCACGACTACTTCATGGTCCACTGGGAGGCGGCCGCATGGTTCCTCGACCAGGGCTGGCACTACGTCGTCCCCGCGATGCCGCGGATCCAGCGGGCGATCCACAAGGCGCGGGCCGTCAGCCGCGAGCCGGTCGGCCGGCGCGGCGAGCTGGCGCCAGACGAGCTCAGGCGCCGCGTGCGGGAGCTGGCGCAAGAAGCCGGCCTGAGCACGATCGGCATCGCACGCTATGACCCGAAGTACACCTTCGCGGAGTACGCCGGCAAGCACGAGACGGGGAACGTGATCGTCTCGATCGTCGAGCAGGACTACGACGCCACCCAGACGATCCCGAGCAACCGCGCCGAGAAGGCGGCCTTCCACGCCTACGCCGAGGTCGTGCGGCGCAGCGCCCGGCTGGCGGAGGGGCTGCGCGAGCTCGGCTACCGCGCCGACGCGCACGACCACGTCGGCCAGGCGGTGGTGATCCACTACGGCGTGGAGGCGGGCCTCGGCCAGCTCGGCCTCAACGGTCAGCTGCTCACACCGACCGCCGGCTCCCGCTGCCGGATCTCGCTGATCACGACCAACCTCGACCTCGAGCCCGACGCGCCGGTCGACTACGGCATGCACGCGATCTGCGACAGCTGCCAGGCATGCGTCCGGCGCTGCCCGACCGGTGCGATCCCCAGCGCCCGCAAGGACAGCCGCGGCGTGATGAAGGCCAAGATCAAGACCGAGCGCTGCCTGCCCGTGGTGGCGCAGATCGAAGGCTGCGGCGTCTGCATGAAGGTCTGTCCCATCCAGCGCTACGGCCTCGATCGCGTCCTCGACCACTACACCGAGACGGGCGCGGTCCTCGGCGTCGGCAGCGACGAGCTCGAGGGCTTCCACTGGCCTCCCGACGACCGCCGGTACGGCCCGGGTGAGAAGCCGCGGATCGACAGCAAGTCCTTGCTGAAGCCCGAGGGGATGATCCTCGATCTCACGCGCGTGGGCCCGCCGGCCGGGGCGAAGAAGATCGTGTAGCGGGGCGTCAGCCGGACCGCCTCCCATGCCCACCGAGGAGATGCTGCTGCGCGCCTCCGGCGAAGTCCAGCCGCCGCCGCTCGCCCGACGCCCGCGACCAACTCACCGCACAAGAGCCCCAGATCGCCCACCTCGCCGCCGAGACCTCTCCAACCGCGACGCCAGGGCCGGCTGCTGCTCGGCGTGCTTGGGCTGTTCATCCCCGTCGTCGGCGCCGTCGGCGCGCTGCGGCTCGCCACACCCACCTCGGCGTGGGCCACGAAGCGATATCCGCCCGAGCGCCTGGCGCGGGCGGCGGCGCGTCACGCGTCGGACCGGGCGCGGCGCACGGTGGCGCCGGCGCGTCGCAGAGCTCATGACCGGAGCGCCGTCTCGCGACGCTGGATGACGTCGCTCGCAGTAGTGGGCCGAAGCGCAACAGCGCGCGCGCTAACGGAGAGCATCCGCGTGCGGGGCGAGCGCGCGGCGCGTCAGCTGAGTCACGCGGAAACCCGGCGCCCATCAGGCGGCGGCAGGCCGGCGAGCGCAAAGACGCGGGCGAGCCTACGGTCTCGGACACACCTCGGTCCCGCGCACGTGAACCCGCTGACAAGTTCAGTCGCGGTTGTGGAAGCGCTCGGCACGGAGCTGGCCGTCGACCACGATGCAGTAGTCGATGTACTCGGGCACCCAGCTGTCGCCGTCGTAGGTCGGGCGCACGAGCAGCGGCGTGCCAGGCCGTGCCACGGTCTCGCGCTCCAGCGCGCGCCACGGGCCGCCGCGCTCGCCGTGGCCTCGGTTCAGGCCCTTGGCCTGCGGGAAGAAGTTCATGTCCATCCCGCCGCCGGCGGCGTGCGACACGAAGTGGCCGCGGTCATAGCCGGCCTTCGACCACTTCTCCGGCACGGGGATGAAGCCAGCCTGCCGTGCCTTGTCGCGCACCCCGGCCGCGGCGACCGAGCGGCCCCATACGGCGACGACGCGGTCGTCGCCGACGTCCCCCATCGAGGGCGCCATGTCGAAGAGGAAGGTCAACGAGCCTTGCGGGATCTCCAACACCTGCGTCGCCCACGGCGTCGCTGCGTCGTAAGCGTTCAGCCACAACGGAACGAGCGCGTCGCGCACGAACGAGTCCCAGTCCTCCGGGCTCGGCCGGCGCTCGGCAAACAGCCGCTCGTAGGGCACCACGGGATCTCGTTCGGGCGGGGTCATCACTCGCGGCGGAACCGCGCGAGCGTCGCCTCGTCGAGGCCCTCGAGCTCGTCGGCGTGATCGCCACGGCGCCGGTCTTTGAGACTCTGCCAGTTCAGGGCGCCGGCGACCAGCAAGACCGGTAGGAGGTAGAGGATTCCGGCGGCCCAGCGGCCGGCGTGGGCGAGCGGGGTCATGCGCCGGCGCGCACGGTGCGCCAAGAGTCGATGGTGATCTTGAGAATGACGACGGTGATCGCCAGCCCGATGAGCGGGTCGGCGATGTCGAGGCCGAGCGCGACGACGATCGCCGAGCCGATGACGGCCAGCGAGACGTAGGCGTCGGCGCGGGCGTGGGCGCCGTCGGCGATCAGAGCGGCGCTGTCGAGACGGTTTCCGGCGCGGGTGCGGACCTGGGCGGCGATCCAGTTGCCGGCGAATCCGATGGCGCCCGCGACGGCGAGGGCGATCAGGTGGTCGGGGGCGTTGGGGTTGATGAGGCGGTCGATCGCCTCGTGGCCGGCGACGCAGGCCGAGACGAAGATCGCGAGCACGACGAACAGGCCGGCGACTCGCTCGGCTCTGGCGCTGCGCAGGGCGAAGGCGATGCCGAGGGGGAAGGCGGTGGCGGCGTCGCCGACGTTGTGGATCAGGTCGGCCAGCAGCGCGACGCTGTTGGAGGCGGCGAAGACGACGATCTGCGCGGCGGCGGTCAGGCCGAGCACCAGCAGCGAGAGCGAGACGGCGCGCACGCCTTCCGTGGAGCGCTTGATCGACTGGCCGACCAGGCCGTGGGAGTGGCCGTGGCCGGCGCCGTCGTGATCGTGGCCGTGTGCCCGCCGCGACTCGGCCGGGGCGTGGTCGTGTCCGTGTCCGTGCGCGCCGGCGTCGTGGCTCATCGGGTCGTCTTCCGCTTGGCGGCGGGCTTGGGGAGCGCGACGGCGGCGGGCGGGTTGACGTGCTCCTGGTGGTGGCGCATGGCGGTCAGCAGCTCGGGCAGGTGGTGGTCGTGCAGGCGGTAGTAGGCGTGGCGACCCTCGCGGCGCACCGCGACCAGGCGCTGCTGGCGCAGCAGGCGCAGCTGGTGAGAGACGGCGCTTTGCTCCATGCCGGCGGCGTCGACCAGCTGCTCGACGGTGCGCTCGCCGGCCAGCAGCGACCACAGCAGTTGCAGGCGGCTGGCCGAGCCGAACGCGCGCATCGCCTCGGCGATCTGCTCGGCCTCGTCGCGCCCTAGCGGCTCGTCGGCGGAGTGGTGCTCGGCGGGATGCGGCATACCCCCGATCCTAACGCATGAACACGTATTCAGATTTCTGACGGGTCGCGCCCCGCCGCACGCGGCCGTCACTGCGCGGCCGCCGAGAGCAGGTAGAGCGCCAGGCAGGTGAAGGACACCATCACAGCCAGCATCCAGTACTGCGACCGGGTCGCCGTCCGACCAGCGCGGCGACCTGTGCATACCAGACCAAGTTGGAGGACAACCAGGGGAGTGGTCAATGGTCGCCCCCGCGGTACCGAGCAGGTCGGTGCCGTCGCCCAGCGGAGCGGAGATCGGCGAGCCCAGCCCCTGGCCCTGGAAGGTCCGCAGTGAGGAGGAGTGCGCGATCAGTAGGCCATCCCGATCGGGATCAGCGTATGGCCGAACAGCCGCGACAACGCCGCGACGCCGGAACTGCGGTCTACGCCGTGGATGGATGCCCAGGCGGCGATGGCCGGCGCGGTCGCGGGAACCGATCTTCCGGTCGTAGGATGCCGCTCATGTCCGAGACGCTCACGCCCGAGGTCATCGAGCTCCTCCAGGGTCGGAACATGGCCCATGTCGCGACGCTGATGAAGGACGGCGCGCCGCACGTCTCGCCGGTGTGGATCTCTGTCGAAGGCGATCGGCTGGCGATCTTCTCGACCGAGGCTCATCTGAAGATCCGCAACCTGCGACGCGATCCGCGCATCGGGATCTCGGTCGCCGACGAGCACAACCCCTACAGGTCGATCGTCATCCGCGGCCGCGTCGTTGAAGAGCTCGGCGGCGATGAGGCGATGGCGATCATGGACCGGATGAGCAACCGCTACGTCGGCCAGGACTTCCCGGTCCGCTCGGCGATCGTGATGCTCATCGAGCCCCAGCGGGTGCTGCTGCAGGACCTGCCGTTCGAGCACCCCTCCGGCTGAGGGCTGAGGGCTTCGGGTTGCTGGAGTCCTGGATCGGCGACGCCCGAGGCGCCGGGCCCGCCCATCCCGCTTCGGTCGCGTTCGTCACCGCCGACGAGCAGGGCGCCCGTCGGCGCGAGCGGTGACGCCCAAGCGCGTCGAGACCGAATCGCTGGTGTGCACGTCGGCGCTGTGCACGCGCAAGGCGCGGGACATCGCAGCCAACCCGCACGTCGCGTTGCTGTTTCGCTGGCCGTCGCTGGGCGGCCAGGTCCACGTGACCCGCCGAGGCACGCGTGGGTCCTCAGGCGTTGGCCGAGAGCTGTTTGACGAGCGCGACGTCGTCTCCTTCCGGGGTGCGGCGATCGACGACCTCGCGCCGGTGCGCGACCGGCTCGCGCATCTGACCGGCGTGGCCGAGACGGCCGGACTGGGGCGTGCTCGAGCTGGCGCCCCGCGCGGTGGAGCTCTGGGAGGAAGCGCGGTCGGCTCGGCGACGACGCGCAAGCAGCCGCCGTTGATGGTGGTGCTCGCTCAGCACACGCAGATTGTAGGTTGTCGACAATTTGCATATGCTGCCGGTGTGCCGTTTCCGCCCAAGGTGATCGTGCTGTTGGCCGCGGGAGAGCCGATGCCCGCTGCGCTGGCTGCGGCCGCACCGCTCGCCGAGCTCGTCGCCGTCGACAACGAGGCTGGCCTCGTGGCTGAGCTGCCGCTGGCGCGCGCGCTGCTGCATTGGGACTTTCGCAGCGACCTGCTGCGCCGCGGCCATCGCCACGCGCTGGAGTGGATCCACACCGCCAGCCTCGGCGTAGACGCCGTCCTCACTCAGGAGCTGGCGGACTCCGCCGTGGTCGTCACCAACGCGCGAGGTGTCTACGAGCGGGCGATCGCCGAGTACGTCCTCGCGCTCCTGCTCGCCTTCGCCAAGGACCTGCCGCGAACCGTCGAGCTTCAACGCCAGCGCGCCTGGCGCCAGCGGCCGACCACGCTGATCGCGGGCCGGCGCGTGCTCGTGGCCGGCGCGGGCGGCATCGGCCGGGAGGCCGCGTTGCTGCTGCGGGCCGCCGGAATGCACGTCGAGGTCCTCGGGCGCCACGGCCGCGACGACCCCGA
>JAOPZG010000533.1 GCA_025964215.1 Conexibacter sp. | reverse complement strand
GCGCGGCAGCTCCAGCTCGTCCGCCAGCTCCGGGTCCGGCGCGGCCGGCGCCTCGGGCACCGGCGGCGCAGCGCGCCGCGTGCCGGTCAACGCGCCGAAGAGCTCGAGCTGCTCGGTGATGACCTCGCCGATCCGCCGGACGCCCTCGCGGATGTCCGCGTCGCCGACGCCCGAGAAGTTCAGCCGCATCGACGCGCCGCCGCGGCCATCGAGGTACGCGCCTCGCCCCGGCACGAACGCCACGTTGCGCTGCAAGGCACGGGCGAGCAGGTCGGTGGTGTCGATCTCCTCCGGCAGCGTCGCCCAGACGAACAGCCCGCCCTCCGGCTGCGTCCACGTCGCCTCGGCCGGGAAGTGCTCGGCCAAGGACCCCAACAACGTGTCGCGGCGCCCGCGGTACAGCGTCTTCAAGGACTCCAGGTAGGGCTCCCACTGCCCCTCGCGGAAGTACTGCGCCACGAAGTGCTGGGTCAACGAGGACGAGCACAGGTCCGCGCCCTGCTTGCCCATGTTCATCTTCTGCAGGACCGGCGCGGGCGCGACCGCCCAGCCCAGGCGCAGGCCCGCCGAGAGGATCTTCGAGAACGTCCCCAGGTAGATGATGAAGTCGCCGCCGCTCAGCTGCAGCAGCGTCGGCAGCGGGTCGCCCTCGTAGCGGAGCAACCCATAGGGGTTGTCCTCCAACACCAACAACTCGCGCTCGGCCGCGACCTCGACCAGCCGCTTGCGCCGCGGCAGCGACATCGTCACGCCGCCCGGGTTCTGGAAGTTCGGGATGGTGTAGATGAACTTCGGGCGCCGCCCGTCGGCCTCCAGCCGGTCGAGCGTCTCCTCGAGCACGTCGATCGGCATGCCGTCGCGATCCATCTCGATCTGGACGACGTCGGCCTGGTAGGAGCAGAACGACGGGATCGCGCCCGGGTAGGTCGGTGCCTCGGCGACGATCACGTCGCCCGGGTCGATCAGCGTCTTGCAGACGAGGTCGATGACCTGCTGGCCGCCGGTCGTGACGAGGATGTCCTCGGGGTCGACGTCGGCGCCCTCGGCGGCCATGACGTGGCGGATCGCGTCCTTGGTGATCGACAGGCCCTCGGTCGGCCCGTACTGGAGCGCGGCCGCCGTCGAGGTCGCCGCGACGCGCGCCATGATCGCCGCGAAGTTCTCGGCCGGGAAGGTCGAGGTGTCTGGGAGACCACCGGCCAGCGAGATGACCTCGGGGCGCTCGGTGATCGCCATCAGGTCGCGCATGGCGGAGGACTTCATCGCGCGCGTGCGCGACGCGAACAGGTTCGTGTACCGCTCGAGCTCGTGCGCGGCGGCGCGCTGGGGGCGACGGGAGCGAGGCATGCTCGGCTTCCCTTCGCCGTCGGGACCTCCGGACCTTCGGTCTGTCATGGTCCCGGGAGACGGTACCGATGAAGCTCGTCCTCGACATCCTCCAAGGGCTAGGTCTCGCCTCCGCGGTCGGACTGCGCCCGTTCCTCCCGGCGCTGCTGGCCGGCGCCCTGGCCTCCGGCGACGTCGGCCTGGACTTCGACGGCACGCAGTTCGCGTTCCTCGAATCGCCCTGGTGGCTGCTCGCGCTGGCCTTCGTGCTCGTCGGCACGGTCTTCGTCCGCCCCTACCTCGAGAAGCCGGCCGGCGAGGCCGCGCTGAGCGGGATCGGCATCGGCCTCGGCGCGCTGCTCTGCGCCGCCTCGATCGACGACCGCCACGCGACGTGGTGGTACGGGCTGATCATCGGCGCCGTCTTCGCCTTCCTCGCGAGCAGCGTCTCGCGCTCCCTCTTCGCCCGCGTCCGGTCCCGCTTCGCGAGCGCCGGCGACGCCCAGGCCGCCGCCGCGCTGCCCTTCTACGGCGAGGCCGCGGGCCTCGTCGTCGCGGGCGCGAGCATCCTCTTCCCGCCGCTGGCGATCGTCGCCGTCGGCTTCCTGATCGCGCTGCTGGTCACCGGCCGCCGCCGCAGCGACCAGAAGTACGCCGGGCTGCGCATCCTGCGCTGATTCGATGAAGCGCCTGCTCCTGGCGGTCATCGACGGGTGCAAGCCCTCCATGCTGCAGCGCGCGGTGGCGGACGGGCGGGCGCCCGCGATCGCCGCCGTCCTGGAGCGCGGCACCTTCGTCGACGAGCTCGCCGCCGCCTTCCCCTCGGTGACGCCGGTCTGCGCCACGTCGATCGCCACCGGCGTGCTCCAGGACCGCCACCACATCGCTGCGATGAACTGGTGGAAGCGGGACGAGCGCCGCTACGTCGAGTACGGCTCGTCGTTCCGGGCCGCGCGCAAGCTCGGCATCGCCAAGCAGCTCACCGACACGGTGTACAACCTCAACGGCTCGCACATGGCCAAGGACGTCGAGACGGTCTACGAGTCGCTCGACGACGCCGGGATCCGCACCGCCGGGACGACCTACCTCGTCACGCGCGGCCGCCACGAGCACGCGATCTCCCGCGAGACCGCGCTCACCCGGCTGGCCGGGCAGCTCTTCCGCAAGCCGATCAACGGCCCGCGCGAGCTCTTCTACGCCGACATCTTCGCCAGCCGCGACACCGGCTGCCGCAGCCAGATGGGCCTGCCGGGGATTCGCGACCAGCACTCGGGCTGCGCCGGCGCCTGGCTCGCCGCGCGCGACCTCT
Source organism: Conexibacter sp. (assembly GCA_025964215.1). Taxonomy (GTDB): domain Bacteria; phylum Actinomycetota; class Thermoleophilia; order Solirubrobacterales; family Solirubrobacteraceae; genus Baekduia. The sequence goes on along the minus strand of JAOPZG010000533.1, from coordinate 2,821 downwards.
ACGACTTCCTGCTGCTCTCGCTGCCCGACAACGACACCTACTCGCACAAGAACGGCCCGCACGCGCAGCCGACGTCGATCGCGGCCGCCGACGCGCAGATCCTGCGCGTCGCCGAGGCCGCCGGCGGGCTGGAGCGCTTCCTGGACACCCACGCGGTGATCATCTGCGCCGACCACTCGCACGCGCCGGTCGAGCAGCGGATCGACCTCCGCGGCGCCTTCGCCGACTGGCAGGTCGCGGGCCCGGGCGGGAGCGCGGTCGACGACGCCGAGCTCGCGCTCTGCCCCAACCAGCGCGCGGCGATGGTGTACGGGTTGGTCGAGGACGCGCGCGCGAGCACGATCCCGCGCGTGGTCGCGACGGCCTCGGAGATCCCGGGCGTGGACGTCGTCGCCTGGCGCGAGGGCGACACCGGCGTGATCCGCGGGATCGGCCGCGGCGAGCTGCGCTTCCGCCCGGGCGGCGAGCTGCGCGACGGGCGCGGCAACGCCTGGAGCGTCGAGGGCGAGCTCACCGCGCTCTCGGCCGCGACCTCCGGCGGGCTGTTCGCGAGCCCGGACTACCCCGACGCGCTGCGCCGCGTCTGGGCCGCGCTCACCTGCGCGACGGCCGGCGACGTCCTGCTCAGCGCCGGCCCCGGCTGGGAGTTCCCGGACTGGGGCGGCGCCGACCACGTCGGCGGCGGCAGCCACGGCTCGCTGCACCACTCCGACTCGCTCGGCGCCTTGGCGTTCTGCGGCGTCGACGGGCGCGCGGGGACCGAGTCGGCGGGAACCGGATCCTGGTCGATCACCGACATCGCCCCGATGGTCCGCGCGCACTTCGGCGCGGGCTGACTGAGTCTGCCCTCAGGTGCTCCGGGTAGCCTCCGGCCCCGTGCCCGACGCCCTCGACGAGCTGCGCCGCCGCGACCGCGTGCGCCGCGGCGTCCGCCACGCGCCCAACTGGTGGCAGCTGGCGCGCTTCACGGTGGTCGGCGCGAGCGGCTACGTCGTCAACCTCGCGACGTTCGCGCTCTGCGTGCACGCGCTGAGCCTCGACTTCCGGGTCGCCGCCTTCGTCGCCTTCCTCGTCGCGGTCACCAACAACTTCTGGTGGAACCGCCACTGGACCTTCGACGCCCGCGGCGGCCACGCCGGCCAGCAGGCGTTCCGCTTCCTGGTCATCAGCGGCGCGGCGTTCGTCGTGAACCTCGCGCTGCTCGAGGTGCTGGTCTCGGCGGCGGGGCTCAAGGAGGTCATCGCGCAGGCGATCGCCGTCGCGGCCGCGACGCCGTGCAACTTCCTCGGGAACAAGCTCTGGACGTTCGACGAGTGAGGCTCCCGCGGCGCGTCCTGGCGCCCCTGCTCGCCGTGCTGGCCCTGAGCGGCCTGCTGCTCGGCATCGCGACCGCGCCCGCCGCGGCGCCCGCGCAGTCCAAGGCGTCCTCCGCGCAGACCACCGGCCTGCTGCCGACCGCGCCGTCGAACCCCAACGACCTCAGCCGCGTCCAGACGCTCGACGGCAACCCCGCCGGCCATCGCCTGGTCGGCGCGCAGGCGTTGCAGATCGCCTCGACCAGCTCGAAGGTCAAGGAGGCCTTGCGCCACTACCCGACGGCCAAGCCGGAGGTTTTCCTCAAGGGCCCGAGCGACTGGCAGGTGAGCTGGTTCACGCCGGGGACCGGGACCGCGCGCAAGGAGATCGCGCAGGTCAAGGTCGCCGACGCGACCGGGGCGATCCTCGAGGCGTGGAACGGCCCGCAGGTCGCGTGGACGATGGCGCGGGGCTACACCGGCGCGTTCGGGCGCAAGGTCAACTCGCCGTGGGTCTGGATCCCGCTCTCGATCCTCTTCGTGGCGCCGTTCGCCTCCTTCCGCCGTCGGCCGACGGTGCTGCTGCTCGACCTGCTCGCGCTCGTCTGCTTCGGCGTCTCGGTGGCGTACTTCAACGACGGCAACATCGACGCGTCGGTCCCGATCGCCACCGGGCTGCTCGCCTACTTCCTGCTGCGGATGCTCTGGATCGGCTACCGGCGAACACCGGAGGACGGGGAGCCGCCCACGCGGCGGCTGCCGCTCTGGATCTCGCCGATGTGGCTGGCCGTCGCGCTCGTCTTCCTCGTCGGCTTCCGCGTCGGGCTCAACATCAACGCCTCCAACGTGATCGACGTCGGCTACTCGGGCGTCATCGGCGCCGACCACCTCGTCGACGGCACCAAGATCTACGGGAACTTCCCGAAGGACGACGAGCACGGCGACACCTACGGCCCGGTCGCCTACGAGGCCTACGTGCCGTTCGAGCAGGCGCTGCCGTGGAGCGGCCGCTGGGACGACCTGCCGGCGGCGCACGCGGCGGCGATCTTCTTCGACCTGCTGACGCTCTTCTTCCTGTTCCTCGCGGGGCGGCGGATCAGGGGGCCGGGGCTCGGGATCGTGCTGGCCTACCTGTGGGCGGCGTGGCCGTTCAGCCTGTACGTGCTCAACTGCAACACCAACGACGGGCTCGTCGCGGCGCTCGCCGCCGCGACGCTCTACGTCGCGACCAAGCCGGCCGCGCGCGGCGCGGTGACCGCGCTCGCGGGGCTCACGAAGTTCGGCGCGCTCGGCCTCGCGCCGCTACTGGCGACCCACGGGGCGCCGCGCGGCCAGCTGGGCAAGACGATCCTGCGCTTCACCGCGGCCTTCGCCGGGACCGCCGTGGTCGTCTCGCTGCCGATCCTCCTGCGCGGTGAGTCGCTGCACACCATCTACGACCGGACGATCGCCTTCCAGGCCGATCGCGACGCGCCGTTCTCGATCTGGGGCCTGCACCACCTGACGGTGCTCGAGCACTTCTGGCA
>JAOPZG010000014.1 GCA_025964215.1 Conexibacter sp. | reverse complement strand
GCGGACGTCGGCGAAGTCCCAGTCGGCGCCGACGTCGCGCACGACGCCCTCGCCGTCGGCGACCTCCCCGTCGGGGAGGTTCGCGAACGCGAGGCACTCGGAGGCGAACCGGACGCCCGCCGCGCGCACGTCGCCCAGCGGGCGCCGGTAGCCGCCGACGCCGAAGTAGTTGGCGATCCCCGTCCCCGGGTGGAAGGGCATCGCGCCGCCGCACGGCGCGCTCGGGACGTACGGGACGTCCGCGCCCGCCGCGCGCGCCAGCGCCGGCAGCAGGACCCCGAACAGCGTGCCGCGGCCGAGCGCCGGATCGACGCCGAACATCGCGGCCTGCTGCTCGACCTCGCTGTTGCCGCAGAGCACCGCGAGGCTCGGCCGCCCGGCGACCTGCGCGAGCAGCGCGCGCGCCTCGTCCTCGACCGTCGCGCGGAAGGTGCCGTCCTCGATCGGGTAGTCGAGGTTGGCGAAGGTGAAGTCCTGCCAGACCAGCAGCCCCAGCGCGTCGCAGGCATCGTGGAACGCCGCGGTCTCCGGTACGCCGATCCCCGGGATCCGCACCATGTTGACCCCGGCGTCGCGGAGCGTCTCCAGCGTGGAGCGCACCTCGCCCTCGGCCACCGGCGTCCACACGACCCCGCGCGCGAACACCTCGACGCCGTTGACGGCCAGCGCGAGCGCGTCGCCGTCCGCGTCGAACGCCGAGCCCGGGTCCAGCGTGCGGAAGCCCGTGCGTCCCAGGCCGGCGCGCTGCGCGCCCCCGTCGAGGACGAGCGAGACGTCGTGCAGCGCCGGGGCGCCGTGCGTGTGCGGCCACCAGCGCTCGGCGTCGGGCACGCGCACCTCGCCGTGCACGAGCCCGTCGGGCTCGACGGTCAACGGCGCGTGGACCGGCCCGACGAACGCCTCGACCTGCGCCGGCGCGAGCCCGCCGCGCAGCCGCGCCGAGATCGCGACGACGCCGTCGTCGCCCTCGACCCGCGGGCGCACCACGACGTCATCGACCACGAGCCCCCGCCGCCGCACGAGCCACACCGGCCGCCACGGTCCCACGATCGGCGGCCCGGGCGCGAAGCCCGGCGCGCGCCCGATGATCGCCGTGCGCACGAAGCGCAGCGCGCCGCCGTGCTCCACCACCTTGGTCCGCCAGCGCTGGCGCGGCCGCTTGGGCTGCTCGGCCAGCACGTCGGCCAGCGCGCGGCAGCGGATCTCGAGGACATTGCCTTCGGCCCGCAGCACCGCGCCCACGTCCACCACGTGCGCGGCGAACATCGAGGAGCCCTTCAGGATCGCGACCCCGTTGAGCACCACCGCGAAGACCGTGGCGATCCCGTCGAACGCCAGCGCCACCTCCTCGCCCGCACCGGCGGGCGGCGCGTCGAACGTCAACGAGAAGACGCACGCCGTCTCATCCGACGGCGGCCCGTCGGCGACGAAGCCGTCGAGCCGCCGGACCTCCAGGCCGTCCTGCTCAGGCCAGCGCGGCATCCAGCCCGTCGACCGTCCGCTCCCACGCCGCGGCGAGGGCATCGATGACCGAGGCCGGATCGAACGCCCGGCGCCGGGCGAGCTTCAAGGACAACAACTTGGACGCGCCGACGATCTCGCCCATCGCGGCGACCGCGTCGGCGGCCGGGCCGTCGCCGCCGCCCGCGCCGAAGAGCCACTGCACCTCGGCGCTCAGCAGCTCGAAGCCCGAGCCGACCATCCGCACCGTCGCGAAGGCATAGGCGTGGTAGTGCGCCGGGTCGCCCTCGAGCAGCCCGGGCAGGTCGCGCTCCAGCGCGGCCCCGAAGCGCACGAAGGGGTTGGTCTTCGGCCGCAGCGCGAGGTGGCGGCCGAGCAGCGCCCGGGCCTCGGCGTGCAGCGCGTCGCCCGTCAGCCGCGGGCCCGCGTCGAAGCGCACGAGCTCGGTGTAGGGCGGCAGGACCTCCGGATCCGCAGGCCCGTCGAGCCGGAAGATCCCGCGGTAGTCCTCGCCGGAGAGCTCGTAGAGCCCGGCGTTGTGGAAGTAGCGCAGCAGCTCCCCGTCGCGGTCGATCGCCTCGGGGATGATGGTGGTCTTGACGTGGTCGGCGCGGTAGCTCGTCGCGGCCGTGTCGGGGAGGAACCACGCGTCGAGCTCGACCGTGATCGTGCGCCCGGACGCCAATTGCTCAGCGATCTGGTCCGGCAGCGCGCGGTAGGGCTGCATCTCGTGGACGTCGACCCCGTAGAGCCGCTCGAGGTCGCCTGGGTCCGGCTTGAAGAACGTCCACTGGTCGCCCTCGAAGTCGAGCCGGATCGTCGAGCCGATCGCCGCCAGCGGCTCGTCGCCGCGCGCGTGCAGCAGCTCGATGACGACGTCCGAGTAGCAGTTGGTCTCGACGTAGGTGCGGTCGGTCGCCGAGTGCACCGCGTGCGGCGCGTAGGACGCCGGGTCGGCGCCGAAGAGCGAGACGAGGCCGACGGCGGTGCTCACCACAGCTCCCGGCGCACCTCGTCCGGCCACGCGCCGACGTCGAGGCCGTGGGTCTTCATCAGCGCGAGCACGATCCGCTCGTGGCCGAAGCCCAGGCACGCGGTGTGCGCGGGCTCGCCGTCGGCGGTCGTGATCCCGTAGAGCGAGGAGAAGTGGTCCTGGTGGTAGTTGAAGGACGCGATCGCGGTCGGCTCGGGCCCGGCGATCTGCACCAGGATCTCGAACTTCAGCGCCTGCTCCTTCTGCGAGGCGGCCATCATCCGGCCGCTGCGCCCGAAGAACGGGTCGGCGGCGACGTCGAAGCTCGCGTCGAGGCCGAGGCCGCGGAGGAGCTGGATCGCGCGGTCGCGCCAGCCGTCGCGCCAGGCCTGCACGGTCTCGGGCTCGGCGATCCGGACCAGCTCGCGCATGTGGAACATCTGGAGCCGCGCGGGGTCGCCGCTGGGCTCGTGGCGGAAGGCGTAGGAGCCGCCCGGGTCGATCGTCACCCCGCCGGCCGGCAGCGGGCCGCGGCGGCCGATCGCGGGGTAGACGGGGTAGCAGACGGCCGGCATCAGGACGAGGTCGCTCATGCACTGGTGCTCGGACCAGTCCTCGTGCTTGCCGGCGCTCTCGGCCATCGCGCGCGCCTGGCCCTCGGTGCCCTCGAAGGCGAAGACCGTGCCGGCGAGGTGCGGGAAGTTCTCCAGGTAGCCGAGGTCCTCGATCTGCTTGCGCGGGATCACCGGCGGGAAGCGCAGGATCTCCGGCGTCTCGCCGGCCTCCTTGGACCAGCGCGTGACGTAGGCGTCGAAGCGCATCCGGACGTCCTCGTAGTCGCTGCCGCGGCCGTAGACGCCGGGCACGCCGGAGGGGATCAGGTGACCGGCTTCGACGAGCGCGTCGAGCAGCTCCGCCTGGTCGGGGGAAGCGGGGCGGTAGTCGGCCATGGCCTAGACCTCCTTGGCGATCAGCAGGAGGCCGGCGTTCGTCTGGTGCAGCCGCTCGTTGGCGACCATCAGGCTCGCCGACATCGAGTCGCGCAGGTGACGGCCGATGCTGAACGGCGTGTCGTTCTTGAAGCCGACGATCCCGCACACGCCCATCGCGCCCTGGCAGACGCGCGGGGCCTGCTCGGAGGCGGCCAGCTTGAGGTTGTTGAAGTGCAGGGCGAAGGCCATGGTCGAGAGCCGCTCGCGGTCCTCGTCGGCCTCCAGGAACTCGTCGAGCGCCGTGTTCACCTCGCCCCGCAGCAGCGAGAGCTGGGTCATCACGTGGCTGAGCTTGACCGCGGCCGGGACGGGCTCGCCGGGCGCGCGGCGGGCCGCGGCGCGGACGAAGGCGCGGGCGCGGTCGAAGGCGTCGGTGGCGATCCCGAGCCAGATGTGCGACCAGAGCAGGTGCGAGACCGGCACCATCGTCTCGGTGGCGATCGTGGAGAACGGCGCGGGCAGGACCTGCTCGGCCCCGACCTCGGCCTTGACCACGAAGCCGGGCGAGCACGTGCCGCGCATGCCGAGCGGGTCCCACGTGCCGGTGGGCTCCATCGTCGTGGCGTCCGTGCGGTGCAGGACGGCGACCTGCTCGCCGGGCGCGGCGTCCGGGTGGTTGCGCAGCGTCGTGACGAGGTCGTCGGCGTAGCCGCCGTAGCTGACCGTCGGCGCCTGCTTCTCGAAGGACGAGCGGCCGTCGGCGCCGGGGGTGAGCGCGGCGACCGAGCGGCTCATGTCGCCGCCGGTGCCGACCTCGGAGGTCACGGAGGCGATCAGGCGCTGCTCGGCGACGAGCGTGCGCAGGTACTCCTCGAAGTGCGGGGCCCCCTCGAGGTGGCGGACGATCGTCGCGACCTGGATCTGATGCATCGCGAAGACCATCGCGGTCGCGCCGCAGCGGCGGCCGAGCGTGAAGCAGGCGGTGGCGATCGCCCGGAACGAGACGCCCTCGCCGCCGTACTCGGCCGGGACGAAGGCGCTCAGCGCGCGCTGCTCGCGCAGCGCGGTGATCGCCTCGATCGGGAAGCGGGCGTTGCGGTCGACGTCGTCGGCGTGGGCGGCGGCGACCGTGTTGGCGATCTCGCCGATCCCGGCGAGGAACGCGGCGTCGCGGTCGGTCGAGACGCTCATGCCGCGGCGCTCTCGATCTGCACGAGGGCGGCGGAGATGGAGGCGACGGACTCGAAGACGGAGCGCTTGAGCATGTCGTCGGGGAACTCGACGTCGAAGGTGTCCTCGAGCGCGAGCATGACGTTCACGCTCGCGTGCGAGGTCATGCCGGCCTCATAGAGGCTGGCGTCGTCGGCAAGGGTCTCGACGTCCACGGACAGGCGGCCGTGCTCCTTGACGATCTCTCGGACTGCTGCGGCAGAAGGCACGACCCTGATTATCGGTGCTTCCGCGGCCGTTCTTGATCGGTGGTCCGACTATGACGCCACGACGACCGCGGCCGCGTACTCGGCCTCGTGGGTCAGGCTCACCGCCAGCTCGGTGATCCCGGCCGCGGCGGCGAGCTCGGCGGCCGGTCCGTGCAGTGTCAGAACGGGAACACCTCCGGCGGCGCGGACGACCTCGATCGACGGCCACGGGACCGCCGCGTCGCCCGGCTGCAGGACCTTCATCGCCGCCTCCTTGGCCGCGAAGCGGGCGGCGAGGCGCAGCGCGTCGCCGTCGCACTCGGCGAGCTCGGCCTCCGTGTAGACGCGGCGCAGGTAGCGCTCGCCGTGCTCGGCGATCGCCTCCGCCACGGTCGCGGCCTGCACGAGATCGATCCCGACGCGGAGGGGCACGGGGCGGATGCTCGCAGGCGGGCGACGTAGAGTGCGGCCTCTGCGCGACGGGGTCCACATCGAGCGGTGGGGCGAGGGCGATCACGCGCTGCTGAGCGCGCTCAACGGCGACCCCGCGCAGATGCGCCACGTGGGCGGCGCGGAGAGCGCGGAGAAGATCGCCGAGCGGCAGGCGCGGTACGCCCGAGATCCGGGGCAGCTCCGGATCGTGGACGCAGGCGGCGCGTCCGCGGGCTGGGTCGGCTTCTGGGCGCGGGAGTGGCGCGGGGAGCGGGTCTACGAGATCGGCTGGTCGGTCCTGCCGGCGTTCCAGGGGCGGGGGCTCGCGAGCGCGGGGACGGCGCTGGCGCTGGAGGCGGCGGCCGCGGTCGAGGCGCTGCCGGTGCACGCGTTCCCGAGCGTGGAGAACGGGGCGTCGAACGCGGTCTGCCGGCGCTTGGGGTTCGTCTTGGTCGAGGCGGACATGGCGTTCGAGTACCCGCCGGGGACCAAGATGGTGTGCAACGACTGGCGCCGGGAGCCGTGATGCGCGTCGACCTCGTCGACCCCTCGGCGTTCACGCCGCCGTACGACCGCGCGCTGGCCGCGGCGCTGGCGAGATGCGGTCCCCACCCGCCCGAGGTCGTGCTGCGCACGAGCCGCTTCGCCTACGGCGACGTGCCGGCCGCCGAGGGCTACGCGGTGGACGAGCGCTTCTACCGGCGCGCGGGTCGCGTGGGGCGGGCCGGCTCGCGGGCGCGGACGCTCGCGAAGCTCGCCGAGCACGTCCCCGACATGGTGTCCTACCGGCGCGCGGCCGCCGCGGTCGACGTGGTGCACTTCCAGTGGCTGGACGTCCAGCCACTCGACGTCCACCTGCTGCCGCGCGGCGTGCCGACGGTGCTGACCGCGCACGACGTGCTGCCGCGCGAGCCGCGGGCCGGTCAGCTGCGCGCGCAGCGGCGGCTCTATGAGCGGGTCGACCACGTCGTCGTGCACTCCGAGCACGGCCGCGCGCGGCTGGCCGGCGAGCTGGGGCTGGATCCGGCGCGGATCACCGTGATCGCGCACGGGGCGTTCACCCACTTGTCCGCGCTCGACGCCGTGCTCCCGCCGGAGTTGGTCGAGCCCGGGACGCCCGTCGTCGCGCTCACCGGGCTGCTGCGGCCGTACAAGGGGATCGACGTGCTGCTCGACGCGTGGCGCCGCTTCGGGACGGAGCCGCCCGGCGAGCTGTGGATCGTCGGGATGCCGCGGATGGCGCTGCCGACCGCCCTTCCACCGGGCGTGCGCCTCGTCCCCCGCTTCGTCACCGACGCCGAGCTCGCCGGCGTCCTGCGCCGCGCCGACGTGGTGACGCTCCCCTACCGCGAGATCGACCAGTCCGGCGTCCTCTACGCCGCGCTCGGCCTCGGCCGCCCGCTGCTGCTGAGCGACGTCGGCGGCTTCGGCGAGGTCGCCGCCCTCGGCGCCGCCGACCTCGTAGCGCCCGGCGACGCCGCGGCGCTCCACGCCGCGCTCG
>JAOPZG010000507.1 GCA_025964215.1 Conexibacter sp. | reverse complement strand
CGGCGCCCTGCGCGCCCCCATCGCTGACCCATCCTTCCGAGGGGTGGCGCGCCGCCGCCTCGCGCGGTTAGGATCGCGCCCAGTCGTAGACGAGTCGCCTTGTCCCGAGGCGACCAGGGGAGAACATGGGTCATCTCGCACGGACGCTCACGGCGAGCATCGCCGTCCTTGCCGCGACGCTCGTCGTGGTGTCGAACGCTGCCGCGTTCCCGTCGGTCGTCCGGGTCGAGACCCGCGACATGAACTCGATCGCCAGCGGCGCGTTCGTCAACCGCGTGGCGGTCGACACGCCCGGCCCGGTGACTATCACCGACGCCGGCGACGCGACGGTGTCCACCACGTGCGCGGCGGCCAGCCCGGTCGCGGCCGTCGTCGCCGCCGTCGGCGCGGCGCAGGTCAAGACGATCAAGGACCCCACCACCGGCCAGTGGCTGATCTCCTCGATCAAGGGCGCGACCCAGCCCACGACGATCACGGCGCCCGCGGTGAACCCGCAGTGGTTCTGGCGCGTCTACGTCGACCAGGGCCCGGTCGACAACGGCGCCTACAACTTCAACCAGCAGGAGTCCTGCGGCGGCCCGGACGTCCCCGCCGGCTCCGAGGTCCTGGTGTACAAGGCGTGCGCGAACACCACCATCAGCTCGACCGCGTGCTACTCCGGGACGCCCCTGTACCTGCGCGTCCGCCAGGGCGGCGCCTACGACATCGCGGCCCAGACCGTGCCCGGCCGCGGAGCGCCCGTCGTCGTCCGCGCGATCGCCGACAAGACGCCGGCCACCGCCCTCTTCGGCACCGACGAGGGCGTGACCGCCACGTCCTCCGCGACAGGCGAGAACCCCGGCGAGACCGGCGTCTCCTTCACCAACCCCGGCCCGCACTCGATCATCGTCGTGGCGAGCAACGGCACGCGCCCGCCCGGGCGCATGTCGGTCTGCGTCTCGGAGGGCAACGACGGCTTCTGCGGCTCGACGCGCTACCAGCCGCCGCCGGACATCGTCTACCCGCCGTCGCCCTGCGCGACCAACGGCCACGACGGCCTCTGCGGCACCCTCGACACCTCCGGCCCGATCACCCACGTGACCAACATCATCAACAAGAAGGTCTTCAAGCGGAAGAAGGGCCCGGGCCAGGTCGCCGGCACGATCGACACCGACCCCAACGGCGTCCAGGACGTCAAGCTGCGCCTCACCCGCGTCGTGACCGCCAAGGTGAAGGTCAAGGCCAAGAGGACCAAGTCCAGGAAGAAGCCCAAGGCGCGCTACAGGACCGTCAAGCGCTGCACGGCCTGGAACGACACGACCGCGCTGCTCCAGAGCACCAAGTGCGGGACCAAGTACGCCAAGTGGTTCGCCACCGACCTCAGCGACCTCCGCGACAAGTTCACCTACAGCTTCGCGATGACGCTCCCGGCGGGCACCTACACCCTCGAGGTCCTCGCCGCCGACGAGAACGGGTCGAAGGACGCCCCGGCGGCGGGCCGGAACGTCCTGACCTTCACGGTGCTGTAGCCCCTACGCCTGCGGCGTCCCCGCCGCCGGCGCCCAGGCCGCCTCGGCGAGGTCGCCCTCGGCCAACGAGGGCGGGGTCGGGATCTGCGGGGTGTCCCGGAGGTACCACTCGGCGTCGAGCGCGGCCTGGCAGCCGGAGCCCGCGGCGGTGATGGCCTGGCGGTAGGTGTGGTCGACGAGGTCGCCCGCGGCGAAGACGCCGGGGAGGTTGGTGCGGGTCGAGCGGCCGTCGACCTTGACGTAGCCCTCGTCGTCGACGCCGATGACGCCGTCGACGATCTCCGACTGCGGCTCGTGGCCGACCGCGATGAACGCGCCGCCGATCTCGACGTCCTCGATCTCGTCGGTCCCGGAGTGCTTGAGGCGGGCGATGCGCTTGAAGGGGCCGTCGCCGTCGAGGAACGCCTCGACCACGTACGGGGTCTTGAACTCGAGGTTCTCCATCGCGCGGGCGCGCTCGATCATGATCTTGGAGGCGCGGAACTCGTCGCGACGGTGGACGAGCAGGACCTTGCGGCCGAACTTGGCGAGGAACATCGCCTCCTCCATCGCGCTGTCGCCGCCGCCGACGACCATGATCACCTGGTCGCGGAAGAACGCGGCGTCGCAGGTGGCGCAGTAGGAGACGCCGGCGCCGGCCAGCTCGGCCTCGCCGGGGACGCCCAGCTTCTTGTGCTCGGCGCCCATCGAGAGGATCACGGTGCGCGCGCGGTAGACGTCGGAGCCGACGTGGACCTCGTGGATCCCGCCCGGCTCACCTGAGAGCTTGACCGACGTCGCCTGGTCGGTGAGGAAGCGCGTGCCGAAGTCCTCGGCCTGGTCGCGGAGCTTCTGCATGAGCTCGGGACCGGCGATGCCGCCACTCGGGAAGCCCGGGTAGTTCTCGACCTCGGTCGTCTGCTGGAGCAGGCCGCCCCACATGAAGCCCTCGATGACGAGCGGGCTCAGGTTGGCGCGCGAGGTGTACAGCGCGGCCGTGTAGCCCGCCGGGCCACTCCCGATGATGATGACGTTCTCGATGTCGGCCATGCTGGTCGTCCTTCCGAATTCAGGTCGCTTCACTTTGTATAGTACCCACTCCGGCGAGGGCGTTACGCCGGGCCGCGCGCTCCTCCGCCCACCGCGCGACGGTGCGCCGGAGCTGGAAGTACGCGATCGCGCCGGGGATCGTCGGCAGGTAGAACGCGAACAGGCGGTAGGTCAGGACCGCCACCACGATCGAGTCCTTCGACTCCCCGCCGAAGGCCACGAACGCGCCGATCATCCCACCGTCGACCCCGCCGACGCCACCGGGCAGCGGCAGCAGGTTCGCCAGCATGCCGACGAAGTAGCCCATCACGATCACGGCCCACGGCGGCGCCTCGCCGAACGCGTGGAACGCGGCCCACAGGACCGCGATGTTGAAGCCCCAGTAGGCGATCGACCCGGCGAGCGCAGGGTCACCCGCGCGCACGAGGGACACCGAGATGCGGATCCCGGACGAGATCGCCGCCGGCAGGTTCGCCGCCTTCTGCGCGAACCGCGCCCAGCGCCCGTGCCGGTCGGCGTAGCCGTCCAGGCGCCGCTGGAGGTCGGTCGGCGTCAGCGAGGCGAGCAGCGCGATCCCGAACGCGACGATCCCGATGATCGCCGGCAGCAGCGTGATCGCCCAGTCGCGCGAGCCGGGCAGGATCCCGAAGTAGAGCCCGAAGCCGCCGACCACGACCGCGGCCATGTAGACGCCGTAGGTCAGAACCAGGAACGCGAGCGTCTGGTCGGCGACCGCGCGCTTGGGCATCCCCGCGCGCCGCAGCGCCCACGCGGTCAGCGCGATCCCGCCCGCGCCGCCGGCGGCGAAGACGCGCGTCGCGGCCAGGCCGGCCATGGTGATCTGGTAGCTCTCGCGCGCGTTCAGGCGGAAGCCGTCGCGCACGTAGACGCCCTGGAAGAGGACGACGTAGCCGGCGAACGAGAGCGCCGTGAAGACGCCGGCGACGACGAGCCACAGCGGGTCGCCGTCCTTGACCTGCTTCCACGTGTCCCCCAGGCCGGCGAGCTGCGGCAGCACGGCGGTCAGGAAGACGATGCACAGCACGACGAAGAGCCCCATCAGGATCACGGTGCGGCGCGTGACCTTGATGAGGGGCATCTCCTCCTCGTCGTCGACGTCCTCGTCGCCGCGGGCGGGCGTGGGGTCGTCGGTCATCCGCGCGCCCGCCGCTCGAGCGCCTGCAGCGTCCGCCCGACCCAGCTGACGGCGGGTGCGACGGTCGGCGCGGCGGCGCGGACGCCCTCGGTCAGCGTGGCGCCGACGAGCAGGTCCACGAGGTAGTGCTCGCCGAGGTAGACGAGCGCGAAGCCGAGCGTCATCGCGTACGTCCAGCCGATCGCGCCCTCGACCGGGCCCGCCTCCGTGAGCAGGTGCGCGGCCATCAGCGAGGTCGCGAAGTGCAGCGAGGGCATGGCGGCGAGCGGGTTGCCGCCCAGCACGCTGTAGAGCGGCTCCCAGCCGTCCTTCCAGAACGCCTCGCCGTGCTCGACCATCATCCGGCGCACGGCGATGTCGCCGCTCTCGCCCATCCGGCCGTGCAGCG
>JAOPZG010000480.1 GCA_025964215.1 Conexibacter sp. | reverse complement strand
TGCGAGGCGGCCGCTCCGGCGCAGCCCGCGAGGACGAGGACGACGAGCGCGCTGCGCGCCAAGACGCCCGATGAACGAAGGAGGTGGGGAGAGGTCATACGTACAGCGTACTACGTATGACGCGTGTCTGCGAACGCACCACGGCGCGCCGCGTGCTGAGATCCCCCCATCGCCCCGCGTCCCCCCAGCCCCCGCGCCGTCACCGGCGCCCCGTCGCCGCGCTCGCGCAAGGTCACGAGCGTCGACGTCGCCAAGCGCGCCGGGGTGTCGCAGACGACCGTCTCGCTCGTCCTCTCCGGCAAGGCGCCCGGCCGCGTCTCGTCCGCCACCGCCGACGCCGTCCGCGCCGCCGCGCGCGAGCTCGGCTATCGCCCCAACGCCGCCGCCCGCGCCCTGCGCTCCGGCACCGCGTCGGCCGTCGGGCTCGTCGTCCGCGACGTCACGCACCCGTTCTTCGGCCGCACGCTGCGCGGCGCCCAGCAGGCCGCCTCGGAGGCCGGCCACGTCGTCGTCCTGATCCAGGACGACTACGCGGGCGGCGGCGGCGACAGCTCGGTGCAGGGGCTCTCCGAGGGCGTGATCGACGGCTTCCTGTTCTTCGCCGCGAAGGTCCCGCGCTCGCTGCGCGAGCCCGGCGGCCGGCCCGTCGTCATCGTCGAGTACGAGCAGTCGCGGATGCCGTTCGTCCGCCTGGACTCCGAGGGCGGGACCGCCGCCGCGATGGAGCACCTCCACGCGCTCGGCCACCGCCGCATCGGGCACTTCCGCTCCTCGGCCGGCGGGCAGACCTTCGGCCGCCGCCACGACGGCTGGGCCGCCCACCTCCGCGCGCACGGCGAGGATCCCGACGAGCAGGTCACCGGCTTCTCGGCCTTCGACGCCACGAGCTCGATCGCGGCCGCGAGGGAGCTCCTCCAGCATCCGGACCGCCCGACCGCCTTCCTCTGCGACGACGACCTCCTCGCCGCCGGCATGGTCGCCGCGGCGAACGAGCTCGGGATCGACGTCCCCGGCGGGGTCGCCGTCGTCGGCTTCGACGACCTCGACCTCGCGCGCCTCACCAGCCCGCCGCTGACCACCGTGCGCTTCGACCCCGAGGCGCTCGGCGCCGCCGCCTTCGAGCTCCTCCACGCCCGCCTCCAGGGCAAGCGCCCGAAGAACCGCGTGCTGCCCTCGGAGCTGGTCGTCCGCGGATCCACCGCGGGGTAGGTTCTCCCCATGGACATGACGAGCACCGTCGCGGACGTCATCCGCCGCAGCGCGCGCCGCTGGCCGACCCGGATCGCGCTGCACTTCGGCGAGCGCCGCTGGACCTACGAGGAGCTCGACGACGCCACCTCCCGCGTCGCGGGTCGCCTGCTCGAGCTGGGCCTGGCCAAGGGCGAGCGCGTCGCCGCGCTGGGCACGAACTCCGACGCCTACCTGCTGCTCTACCTCGGCTGCGCGCGCGCCGGCCTCGTCCACGTCCCCGTCAACTACAACCTGGTCGGCGGCGAGCTGTCCTACATCATCACGCAGTCCGGCTCGACCGCCCTGTTCGCCGACCCCGCCCTCCAGCCCGCGGTCGAGGCGATCGCCGACGACCTCGGCGACGTCCGCCGGCTCGGCACGCTGCGCGACGGGATCGACGCGAGGAACGACGTGCTCGACTGGGCGCTCACCGGCGAGGTCCCGGACGTCGGCGCCGAGGTCCAGGTCAAGGACGACGACTTGGCGCAGTTGTTGTACACCTCGGGGACGACCGCCGCGCCGAAGGGCGCGATGATGACCCACCGCGCGCTCGTCCACGAGTACGTCTCGTGCGTCATCGCGCTGGACATGGACGCCACCGACGTCCCGCTGCACCCGCTGCCGCTCTACCACTCGGCGCAGATGCACGCGTTCCTGATGCCCTACCTGATGCTCGGGGCGACCAACCACGTGGTCGAGAAGCCGGACCCGCGCGACATCCTCGAGCGCGTCGAGCGCGACGCGATCACGAGCCTCTTCGCGCCACCGACCGTCTGGATCGCGATCAGCGAGCACCCCGACTTCGCCACGCGTGACCTGCGCGCGCTGCGCAAGGCCTACTACGGCGCCTCGATCATGCCCGTGCCGGTCCTCCAGCGGCTGCGCGACGCGCTGCACGGCGTCGGCTTCTACAACGCCTTCGGCCAGTCGGAGATCGCGCCGCTGGCGACGGTCCTGCGGCCCGAGGAGCATGATGAGCGCCCGGACTCCGCGGGCCGCCCCGTGCTCTTCGTCGAGGTCAAGGTCGTCGACGACGACGGGCAGGAGATCGCCGGCGCCGGCCAAGGCGAGGTGCTCTACCGCTCGCCGCAGCTCTGCACCGGCTACTGGGACAAGCCGGAGGAGACCGAGGAGGCCTTCGCCGGCGGCTGGTTCCACTCCGGCGATCTCGTCCGGGTCGACGAGGAGGGCTTCCTCTTCGTCATCGACCGCGTCAAGGACGTCATCAACACCGGCGGCGTCCTGGTCGCCAGCCGCGAGGTCGAGGAGGCGCTCTACACGCACCCGGCCGTCGCCGAGGTCGCCGTGATCGGCACGCCGCACCCGCGCTGGATCGAGGCGATCAGCGCGGTCGTCGTCACGCGCGAGCCCGTGACCGAGGAGGCGCTGCTCGCCCACGCCCGCGAGCAGCTCGCGCCCTTCAAGCTCCCCAAGTCGGTGCACTTCGTCGACGAGCTGCCCAAGAACCCGTCGGGCAAGCTGCTCAAGCGCGAGCTGCGCGAGCGCTTCGGTGGCGACGGCTCGGCCGTCGGGCGCTAGCTTTCGCGTTGGTGGTCAAGGGCGGTGATGGCCGTTGGTCATCGCCGTGACCGAAGGTCGCGGTCTTTGCGGAGATCGGGGTGGAGCGTTGCTCGGGCGGCCGCTGCGGGGT
>JAOPZG010000464.1 GCA_025964215.1 Conexibacter sp. | reverse complement strand
CGAAGATCCAGGAGGCGGCGGTCGCCGCGCTGGCCGGGCGGCTCGGCGGCGTCGTCGCGATCCGGCCCAAGACCGGCGAGGTCCTCGCGGCCGCGGGGATCGGCTTCAGCGGCCTGCAGCCCCCGGGCTCGACCTTCAAGATCATCACGGCGACCAGCGCGCTGGAGAACGGGATCGCCAAGCCCACCGACACGTTCCCGGTCCAGACCGCGGCGACGCTCGAGGGCGTCGAGCTCCAGAACGCCAACGGCGAGTCCTGCGGCGGGACGCTCGCGGTCTCCTTCGCGCTGTCCTGCAACTCGGTCTTCGCGCCGCTCGGCGCGAAGCTGGGCGCGGCGAAGCTCGTCGCGACCGCCGAGCGCTTCGGCTTCAACACGCCGACCGGGATCACCGGCGCCGCGACCGCGTCGATCCCGCCGGCCGCGGAGATCGGCGACGACCTCGCGGTCGGCTCGTCCGCGATCGGCCAGGGGCGCGTGCAGGCGACGGCGTTGCAGATGGCGATCGTCGCCGCGACGATCGGCCTGCGCGGCCACCGCCCGGACGTGACGCTCGACCCCGACCGCTTCAAGGGCGACGCGCCGACGCACGAGGCGACGAGCGCGAAGGTCGCGCGGACGGTCGAGAAGCTGATGCTCGGCGTCGTGCGCTACGGCACCGGCACCTCCGCGGCGATCCCCGGCGTCAAGATCGCGGGCAAGACCGGCACGGCCGAGCTGAAGTCGACGCAGGCGTGCAAGCCCGACCCCGACAACGCGGCGGGCGGGTCCGAATCATGTGTCCAGGACCAGCAGCAGCAGGCCGACACGACCGACACCGACGCCTGGTTCTCGTCCTACGCGCCGGCCGGCAACGGCCACCCGCGGATCGCGGTCGGCGTCCTGCTCGTCGGCGCGGGCGCCGGCGGCGACACCGCCGCGCCCGCCGCCCGCCAGGTGCTGCTGGCGGGGCTGAAGGGCTAGCGCCGGAGCTCAGACGACGCGGGTTTCGCCCCCTGGGGCGAACACCCGCAGCGCACCGAGCCCGCTGGGCGAGGCTTCGCCCTAGACGTCGAGGTCGACGGTGGCTTCGGGGCCGCCCGCGGGCGGCGTGATGTGCAGCTCGAGCGGGCGGTTGGCGTAGGTGCCGTTCGGCACCTTGAAGAGCAGCAGGCCGCCCTGCGTCAGGTTCTCGCGGGCCAGCGAGCCCGGGACCGGGATCTGGTCGCCGGCGCCGACCTCGGCCGCCTTGTAGGCGACGCGGTTGATGTTGGTGTCCAACTGAATCGGCGTGAAGGTCTTGCCGGTCGTGTCGCGGATCTCGAACTGCGACGCCGACGGGTGGTCCGTCTTGGTCATGTTGAAGACCCGGATGAAGACGGCGAACCACTCGTCGCCGGCCGGCAGCACCTTGTCGGCGGCGGGCAGGCCCGTGAGGTAGTCGCGGTCCTCGAAGTCGGCCGCGTTGAGCTGGCGCGAGATCTGGACCTGGTACTTCAGGTCCCCGGTGTTGACGTAGATGCCCTCGGTCTCGCCGGCGTGCGGCTCCTCGCCGCCGCAGGCGGAGAGGGTGGTCGCGGCGGCGATGGCGACGGCGGCGGTGGCGGCGAGACGGCGGAGCTGCATGACGGGCGCGGACTCTAGCGATTGACGCCGGGACGGAACCGGAAGGCCGAGGCCGGCTTGCGGGGACCGCCCGCCACGGAGGGGCGCGTGCCCCGGTCGAGATCCTCCTCGAGGATCGAGCGCAGGCGGTTCAGCGACTTCTTGTTCTTGCGCTTCAGCCAGCCGCGCGTGCCGATCTCCTGGATCCGGTCGGAGAGCAGCTTGGGCTTGGACTCGAGCGTGAACGTGACGCGCGTCGTGCCGCCGGATGCCTCCTCCAGCTCGTAGACCGCGCGGGTCAGGTTGCGGTTGAACTTGCCGGTGCGGCCGCGCTCTACGATGAGCCGCGGCGCAACGGCCTCGGTGATCGTGGAGTCGGCCCACGTGTAGCGCTTGCCGCGCGCCGCGAGCTTGTAGCGCGCGCCGGCGCCGACGCCGTAGGAGTCCTCGCGCGTCAGGTGCCACTGCACGAGGTAGTGATCGGTGAACTCGGCGTGATTGGCGATGTCCACGAGGTACTCGTAGACCTCTTCCCGAGGGCGCGCCACGATCACTTCGGCGGTGATGGGATCCACGCGGCGGGATTCTACCCGCGGCGCGGATCTCAGGCCGCGTGCGGGACGATCCGGCGGACCGTGTGTCCGCGCTCGAAGTGGCGCACGAGCTCGACCGCGTCGGGCTCGGCGCGGCGCAGCGGCGTGCACAGGGCGCAGACCGTCGAGGCGCTGCCGAAGCGGTACATGCGCTCGCCGACCAGCGGCGTGCGGCCGCAGTCGGCGCAGGTGTGGCGCCCGGCCGTCAGGGATCCGACCGACTTGCGCAGCAGCGCGATCTCCAGGTCGGGCTCGGAGAGGGTCCTGAGGGTGCGGGCCATGGCGGGGGTTTCGTCGCCGTGCTGACCGCTCCTGCCACTGCATCCGAAGGTGCTCGCGCCAGCATGCGCGGCGACGCGCCCAGCTCGTTTGCACGGGCTTCGTCGCGGGGATTTCCACGGCAGTTGTGACGAACCGGTTAATGAGCTGTCAAAGGATTGGCCGTCGGGGTTTTTCGCCTGCCGATCTGGCAGTACAGTCGGACGGATAGCGGGTTGCCAGCCGGCAGAGAGGGAGTGGTCGATATGGAGTCCTTGACGTCCGGGACCCTCGCGGGAACGGGGTCCTTCCGCTGTGAGCAGTGCGGCTACGTGGTCACGTTGGCCGCCGCCGACGAGCTGCCGGCTTGCCCGGGCTGCGAGGGCTCGAGCTTCGTCCGCGCGTCGCTGTTCGCCGCCGGACGCTTCCACCGCCCGGCCGACGAGGCCGCGAGCGCCGAGGGCCGTGTCGCGCTGGTGGCCGCCGCGCGCGAGGAGATCCGCGAGCCCGGCGAGTACCTCGCCTACGAGGACGCGGGCCGCCTGCGGGTCGCCGCGCTCCAGAAGGAGTGGACGCGGATCGGGCGCAGCCTGGCCGCCGACGTCCGCTTCGACGACCCGACGGTGTCCCGCCGCCACGCGCTGATCGTGCGCCAGCCGGACGGCGTCCGGGTCCTCGACGACCGCTCGCTGAACGGGGTCTTCGTCAACGGCGAGCGCGTCGAGTGGCGCGCGCTCCAGGACGGCGACGAGATCGTCGTCGGCCGCTATCGCCTGCAGTACCTGCACCTGACGGCCGCGACGCTGGGCGACGCCACCGCGCCGCCGGCGACCGAAGCCGCCGGCTGAGGCGCTTGCCTACAATCCGGCGCCCATGGCGCTGAAGGATCTCGGCGATCTTCAGCAGGCGTTCACCTACAATCCGGCGCCCATGGCGCTGAAGATCGCGGTCCTCTCACAGAAGGGCGGGACCGGCAAGACGACGGCCGTCCGCCACCTGGCCGACACCTTCCGGCGCGCCGGGCTGCGGGTCGCCGCGGTGGACCTCGACCCGCAGGGCAACCTGTCGGACTACTTCGACGTCCCGCCGGAGGCCG
This sequence comes from Conexibacter sp., assembly GCA_025964215.1. GTDB lineage: Bacteria > Actinomycetota > Thermoleophilia > Solirubrobacterales > Solirubrobacteraceae > Baekduia. The sequence continues at coordinate 500 of JAOPZG010000464.1, read as the reverse complement.
AGCCGACGATCCGCGAGGTGCTCGTCGGGCAGGCCAAGGCGAAGGCCGCGCTGCACGTCGCGCCCGACGGCGTGAGCGTCATCCCGTCGAACCTCTCGCTCGCCGAGGCCGAGGTCGCGCTGGCCGGCAAGATGGGCCGCGAGCTGACGCTGCGCCGCGCGCTCAAGCCGATCGACGGCGACTTCGACGTCATCTTCCTCGACTGCCCGCCGAACCTCGGCCTGCTGACCGTCAACGCGCTCGTCGCCGCCGACCACGCGCTGCTCAGCGCCGAGGCGCAGTACTTCGCCCTGCAGGGCGTCGAGCAGGCGCTCGAGGTCATCGAGCTCGCGCGCGACGGGCTGAACCCCGACCTCCAGTGGCTCGGCGTCGTGCTGACGATCGCCGACCTGCGGACCGTGCACTCGCGCGAGGCGCAGGCGGGGCTCAAGGAAGAGGTCGGCGACAAGCTGCTCGACACGGTCATCCGCCAGTCGATCGCCTACGCAGAGTCGGCCGAG
>JAOPZG010000440.1 GCA_025964215.1 Conexibacter sp. | reverse complement strand
CCGCGGCCGCCCGCTCGGCGGCCGCCTCGGCCCGCTCGACCGCGGACTGCTGCCGGCGCAGCGCGGCCTCGACGACGTCCTCGGTGCTCGGCGCCAGCTCGGAGCTCGCGCCGACGAGCGCGTCCTGGCCCAGCTCGAGCGTGTCCTGCAGGCGGTCGTGGCCGCCCTGCGTGTCGTCGATCTGGTTCTGGTAGGCGTCACGACGATCCTGCGTGCGCGTCAGCTCGGACTGGCGGTGCTCCAGCGCGAGGTGCGCGGCGAAGGCGTGCGCGGGCGTCTCGGCCCGCTCGAGGTCCACGAGCGTCTGGCGCGCGTCGAGGCGCTTCTGCTCGCGGTCGGAGAGCGCCTGCTCGCGGTAGGCGATCGACTGGTCGAGATCCGCGACCGCCTGCTCCTGGTCGAGCTCGCGCTGCTGATGGGTGACGGCGTCGTCGTTCATGCGGTGCTGCTCCTTTTGCTGTCGTCCCTGAAGGCGTCCTCGAGCGGTCCCGGACGGGCGATGTGGTACCCCTGCGCGTAGTCGACGCCCAGGGTCTTGAGCAAGGCGAGCGTCTCGGCGTCCTCGACGCCCTCGGCCACGGTCTCCAGCCCGAAGCCGCGGGCGAGGTTGACCACGGCTTCGACCACGTGCAGGCTGGCGGCGCTCGTGCGCAGGTCGCATACGAACTCGATGTCGATCTTGAGGTAGTCGACCGGCAGCTGCTTGAGGTAGGTGAAGCCGCCGTAGCCGGTGCCGAAGTCGTCGAGCGCGAGCTTGCAGCCGAGCTCGTGGACGCGCTGGACGAAGTGGCGCCCGGCCTCCTCGTCCTTGACCAGGGCGGTCTCGGTGATCTCGAAGACCATCAACTCGGGATCGGCGCCGGTCTCCCGCAGGCAGTCCTCGATGTGCGTGATCAGCCCGGGGTCGCTGATCGAGCCGCCGGAGACGTTGAGCTCGACGGGCAGGCCGCGGGCGGCGAGGCGCGCGGCCCTCCGGATCACCCACCGGTCGATGTCCCCGATCAGGTTGTGCTCCTCCGCGATCTGGAGGTAGGAGGCGGGCCCGACGATCTCGCCGTTGGGCTCGCGCATCCGCAGCAGCAGCTCGTGCTGGATGATCTCGTCGGTGCGCAGGTCGAGGATCGGCTGGGCGTAGAGGACGAAGCGCTCCTCGCGCAGCGCGTCCTGCACGCGGCCGGCCCAGGAGAGCGCCTCGAGCTTGCGGCGCAGCTCGCGCTGCTCGGCCTGGCGCTCGGTCGCGTCGGTGAAGACGATGACGCAGCCCTCGAGGCCCTCGGTGGTGACCAGCGGCGCGGCCGTGTAGGAGGTCGGCAGCTCGGTGCCGTCGCGGCGCATGAAGATCTCGTCCTCGGCGCGGATCGTCGCGCGCAGCTCCAGCGTCTGGAGGATCGTGCTCGCCGCCGCGGGCTGCGGGGAGCCGTCGGGGCGGCGGTAGTGGACCAGGTCGTGCATGACGCGGCCGCGCAGGCCGGCCAGCGTCCAGCCGAGCATCTGCTCGGCGGCCTGGTTCATCAGCGTCACGCGGCCGGCGCTGTCGAGGACCAGCAGGCCCTCGCCCATCGAGTCGGTGACGGCGGCGAGGTGGTTGCGCGCGTCGCGCAGCGAGTCCTCGGCGGCGATCGTGGTGGTGATGTCGATCGAGACGCCGATCATGCCGGCGGCGTGGTCGTCGGCGTCGACGACGACCTTGTCGCGGACGTCGACGGGGACGATCGTGCCGTCCTTGCGCCGCATGACGACGCGGCCCTCCCAGCGGCCGTTGCTGCGAAGCTCCTCGACGTTCGCGAGCCCGGCGGTGGCGTCGTCGGTGATGATCAGCTCGCTCGTGCGGCGGCCGGTGGCCTCCTCCGCGGTGTAGCCGTAGAGGACCTCGGCGCCGCGGTTCCAGTGGGTGACGTTGCCGACGCCGTCGGTCGCCACGACGGCGACGTCGATGACGTCGAGCAGCGAGGCCTGCTTGAGCGCCTCCTCCTCCATCGCCCGGCGCTCGGTGATGTCGTGGTGGGCCACGACGACGCTCACGGGTCCAGAGCCGGAGAAGCGCGTGGCGGTCAGCGCGAACCAGCGCTCGCCGCCGGTGCCGCGCGCGGCGTACTCCATCGAGAAGCGCTCGCCCTCGCCCTCCAGCAGCGCGAAGACGCCGGCGCGCGCGCGGGCGCCGGAGGCGTCGGCGTCGTCGGTGGCGCCGAGCGCGAGGTAGTTCTCGCCGATCGTGCCGTTGGAGGCGCCGCTCTCCTCCTCGAAGCGCCGCCAAGCCTGGTTGACGGCGACGATGTCGCCCTTGGGGTCGAGGACCGCGACGTGCGCGTCGAGCGAGTCCATCGTGCCCTGCCAGAAGTCGCTCGCGCTCTCGAGCTGCTCGCGGGCGAGCACGCGCTCGGTGATGTCCTGGCTCGTGCCGCGGACGATGTCGGGACGGCCCTCGATATCGCGGATCAGCCGGCAGCGCGAGTCGAGCCAGCGGACCTGGCCGCGCGGGGTGAGGATGCGGTGCTCGAGCCGGGCGGAGGCGATGGCGCCGGTGCGCAGGGCGTCGAGGCCGATGAGCACCGCGTCGCGGTCCTCGGGGGCGACGCGGGAGAGGATGCCGTCGAGGCCGAACGGCTCGATGGGCTCCTCGTCCACGAGGACGTCCTGGACGAAGGCGGTGGTGACGACGTCGGTCGCGAGGTGCCACTCCCAGTTGGTGAGCTCCACGATCCGCTGCGCCTCGCGGAGCAACGTGCGCTCCTGTGCCTGGCCTGTGACGTCGCGGCCGACGACGCACCAGACGTCGCCGTCGGAGCTGCCGCTCCAGGAGATCGTGCGGTAGCTGCCGTCGCGGCTGCGCCAGCGGTTGTGGAAGTCGTCGATCCGGCCGCCGGGGATGTGCGTGCGGGCGAGGACGTCGACCGTGGACTCGAAGTCGTCGGGATGGACGAAGGCGGTCAGCGGCTGGGCCGCGAGGTCCTCGCGCGACCAGTCGAGCAGGCGCTCCCAGGCGGGGTTCAAGGCGTACAGCATGCCGTCGGCGCCGGAGATCGCGAAGAGGTCGGTCGCGAGCTCCCAGAAGCTGTCGACGCCGCGGCGCGGGGTGGCGCGCGGATCCGCGGCGATCGCGGCGGCGGTGGAGGGCGCCGGCGTCCGCGGGTCGGTCATCGCGCCTCCTCTGTCGTGCTGCGCCCGGGAGCGGGCGGGCAGTGTGCCCGAACAGGACTATCGGCGGGGCCGGGGATCACCTGAGTCGGGTGGGTCGCAGCCTGACCGATGAGCGTTTGTCCGCGGACGTTCATCAGGCGAGGACGCGGACCGGGACGCCGGCGCCGATGCGCCGTGCCATCCAGGTGATCGCCGCGTCGGTGAGCCGGATGCAGCCGTGCGAGACGGCGGTGCCGGGCGCGCCGGCGAGGTGGCCCATGCCGTGCAGCGCGATCTGGCCCGGGCCGCCGTCGAACTCCTGCAGGACGTGCGAGCGGGCGCTGGTGGCGAGGGCGAAGGGGGCGCCGGCGGCCGCACCGGCGAGCGCCATCGACTCCTCGACGAAGAAGCGGCCCCGCGGCGTCGGGGTCGAGGGCTTGCCGACGACGGCGGAGAAGCGGCGGGCGAGCCTGCCGCGCTCGTAGACCGCGACGCTGCGGGCGCTGAGCCGCACGACGATCGCCCAGCCGGTCGAGCTCGCGCGGGTGCCGAAGGCCGAGATCCAGCCGGTGTGGCCGGAGGGGCGGCCGGGGAGGCGGACGTGGAGCCACGGGCTCCCGTCGCTCGCCGTGGCGCGGCCGAGCACGGGCAGCACGGTGTGCACGCCGGTCAGCGGGCGCGTCGCCGTCACGTTGCCGAGCCGGTGGCCGTGCGGCCCGGGCGTGGCGCGGGTCGCGTGGCCGGAGAGCAGCAGGGCCAGCGGCTGGGAGCTCGGGACGTGGACGGTGGCGGCCTGCGCGGAGCCGATCGCGGCGGAGAGCACCCCGAGCGCGAGCGCGAGCAGGACGACGGCGAAGGTCGTCGCGCCCCGGCGGTGGCCGGGGCGCCGGGTGCCGTGCGACGGCGTCATCCCGTGAACTGGGAGGGCCCGGTGGCGGGGCGGCGCACCGCCGCGGCGCAGGCGCGGTAGGCGAAGGACATCGTCTTGGCGGCGGTCGCGTCGGCGAACGTGACGCGCGCCCGGACCCGGTGGGCGCCGGCGGCCTGGCGGGGCACCCGCGCCGCGAAGGGCGACGGCGAGGTGCTCGCGAGGCGATGGCCGTCGAGGGTGAACACGACGCGGCGGATGTGCGCGCCGCGGACGCTGGCGGTGAAGCCGGCGTCGCAGCGGGTGCGCGGCGTGCGGCGCAGGACGGCGGTGCCGCGGCGCA
>JAOPZG010000383.1 GCA_025964215.1 Conexibacter sp. | reverse complement strand
GGGCGAGCGCCGCGATGCTCGCGGCGGTGGCGGCCGCGAGGCCGCGGCGGATCGTCGTGCTCCGGGACAGGCCGGCGCGCGTGCGCGCCGGCGGCGTGAGCTGCTGCATGGAGGACCTTTCGGCAGGCGGTGGAGTGCGCCGCGCCCGTCCGGGCCACAGCGTCCGTCGCTCATCGGGCTGCCCGCCCCGACGGCCGCCTACCGCTTTCTGGACCTTTGTTGAAACGCGCTACCGCGTAGCGTTTCCCATCAGCCCGCCTTCAGCGACGCCGAGGCCGCCGGGCCCTTGGCGTTGCCCGCCGTCAGCCCCCGGACCGAGACCTTGAGCGCGACCGTCTTGGCGATCCCGGTGAGCACCAGCGAACGCTGCTTGGCCGAGACGATCCGCACCGTCTGGGTGCCGTCGGGCAGCGTGATGTGGACCGCGTGGCGGAAGCCGGCGCGCGGCGCCGTCCACGAGATCGTCACCCGCGTGCCCTTGCGCGTGAGCTTGAGCCTCTTCGGCGTCGCGGGCTTCAGCGCGCTCGCCGCGCGGAACGAGGCGACGGTGATCTTGGCGCGCGGCCGGCCGTCCTGGCTGACCAGCGCCTGGACCTTGCGCACGCCCGCCGAGCCCTGCGCCGGCGTGAAGCGGATGCTGCCGCGGCGCGCGCTCGTCGTCTTGATGGCGTGGTGGACGTCCTTGCCCGACTCGACGAAGGACACCTTCTGGCCGGCGATCGGCGTCAGCGACCACGAGAGCGTGCGGCGCGTGCCGGAGCGCTTGACCTTCGCGCTGACGTGCGGCTTGGGCAGCCCGCGGGCGTAGCGCACGCGGCTGACCGGGAACGTGCCGTCGGAGCGCAGCCGCCACGTGCCGGCCGCCGGCGACTTGACGACCACGAAGGTCGTGCCGTCCTCGAGCAGCCCGGCGACCACGCCGTCGCGCTTGATGTAGGGGTTGGCCTTGTTCACCGTGATGGTCCGGCCGTGCGGGCCGGTCAGCGTGACGCCGGGCGGTCCGCCCTTGCCCTGGACCTGCCAGGCGGCCATCGGCAACCCGTAGGGGATCGCCACCGCGCCGAGCGAGCCCGCCTGCGCGCCGCCGGCCGTCGGCTTCTGCGGCCGCCACGGCGCGAGGTCGCAGCCGGTGAACGCGTCGAAGTCGCCGCTCCAGGTCGCCGCCGCGCCGACGCCGTAGCCGAAGACGTCCACGCAGCCCGCGATCCCGATCGACGAGACGAGCGCCTTGGCCGTCGCGCACGGATCCGGGAGGTAGTCGATGTGCAGGCAGCCCTGGAGCTGGCCCTCGACGTCGAACGCGCTCAGCCCCGCGACCCAGCCGTTGACGCTGCCGTTGACGCCGAGCGGCCCGAGCGACCAGTCCGCCGAGCCGCCGAACTCGAAGAGCCCGAAGGAGGAGTAGCGCAGGAACGCCTGCCCGATCTGGAACTTGCCGCCGAGCTTGGCGTTGCCGTTGACCTCGATGACGAACGGGTCGGCGAGCGTCGCCTTCAGCGTGCCGTTGACCGACACCGCCGTCTTGCCCGCCACCGACGGCCCGCCGCTGACGCCGATCGAGCCCGAGAGCATCAGCGCCGGCGTGCGCTGGATGGCGAAGCCGAGCGACTGCAGGTAGATCCCCGTCCCGATCGGCGTGTTGAGGTTCCCGACGCTCGCGCTGAGCGAGTCGAAGTCCCCGTTCTTGATGCCGAAGCCCGCGCCGATCGTGAGCTTCTTGGCGAAGTTCAGGGTCGCCGTGACGCTGCCCGACCACGTGCCGGAGTCCTGGTAGTGGAGCGAGACGTTGGTCAGGGTCAAGGCCAACGCCTCGACCTTCGGGATCTTCAGGTCGAACGAGCTGAAGCTCGCGCCGTGGTCGTTGCTCGTGGTCAGCGACGTCGACGTCGTGATCGCGCCGAGGTAGTTGAACGGCCAGAAGTCGAGCTTGAACGTCGGGGTGACGACGGTCTGCGCGGAGGAGTTGAACTGCACGCCCAGGCCGGTCACCGGCAGCCCGGCGACCGAGAGCGCCTGGCCGGCCTTGAGGCCGATCCCGGTGACGTCGCGCGGCCCGGTGCCCGAGCCGGCGAAGCTCATGTCGATCGTCCCCGTGTAGATGGGGATGTCGACCGGCGAGGAGGCGATCGTGACCGCGAACGTCGAGTTGGGGCTCTTGATCGTCTTCTTGTCGTCGTCGATCACGAGGTCGCGGTCGCCGTCCAGCGGCGTGAAGTTCAGGCCGTTGATGTGGACGGTCGTGTTGACGATCTCGTGCTGGTGCAGGCCGTCGCCGAACTTGTGGAAGCAGCCGTCGGTGCGCGCGTCGACGTAGGTGAAGGAGACGGTGCGGTCGCAGTTCTGCTTGATCCGCGTGAGGAAGGTGATCGTCCGCGGCGACGGCCCGACCGCCGCGTTCGCGGGCGTCGCGGTGACCGTCACGGTGGCGTAGTCGACCTGCGCGGCGGCGCCGGTGGCGGCGGTGAGCGTGAGGACCGTGTGCGTGTCGCTGCCGCCGACCGGGTTGGGCGCGAAGGCCGCGGTGATCCCGGGCGGCAGGCCCGAGACGGCGTAGTTGACGTCCCCCGCCGAGCCGTTGATGCGCGTGATGTCGAGCGGCACCGCGGTCGAGGTGCCCTCCAGGACCTCGGCGACGCCGGGCCCGCCGCTGATCGTGAAGTCCGCGGGCGGCGGCGGCTCGGCCGGGTCCGGGTAGGTGATCGCGAGGTCGTCCATCGCGACGTCGTCCGCGTACTGGCGGTAGAGGTTGAAGTAGGCGATCCGCGCGTCCGGCGCGGTGACCGTCAGGCGCTGGGTGAACGGCGCGCCGCCGGTGACGTCCGCGGTCTGCGTGGTCCCGACCTGCGTGCCGCTCGCGTCGTAGGCGCTGAGCTCGACCGGGACCGTGACGGACGGGTCGCCGCCGTAGTAGCCGACGACGACGCTGACCGCCTTGGCCGACGTGCTGAAGCGCCCGCGCGTGAGCGCCGGGCGGAACTCGCCGCAGGCGTCGGTGCCGCCGACGCACGTGTTGAAGTCGGCGACGTTGGTCCCCGAGTGCGCCTGGCCGGGCGCGCTGCGCACGACGGGCAGGAAGCCGTAGTCGCTCTGGCCCGGGAACGTGACGCCCGCCGAGGCGGCGTACTGGTTGCTCACCGACGTCCCGGCCGCCAGGTCGTCGAAGCTCACCGTCTTGACCACCGCCTGTGCCGCCGCCGGTGCTCCCAGCACCAGCAGCACCGCGATGACGATCCCCGCCCCCAAGCGTCCGCGCATCGGCCCACCACACCAGAGCGCCTCACGGCGCTCAATAGGTAGAACCCCCATCCGTTGCCGGTGCCGACGGCGGCGTGGTCTACGATCGCCGCGCTCATGCGCACCCATCGCCGCCTCCTCGCCACCGCCGTCGCCGTCGCGCTCACCGCCCTCGGAGCGCCGGCCGCCGCGAGCGCCGCCGCCCCGCCCAACGACGCGCGCGCCGACGCCCAGGCGCTCGCCGCGCCGCCGTCCTCGGTCTCCGGGACGACCGTCGGCGCGACCGTCGACACGACGGCCGAGCCGACCGGCGACTGCGGCGCCACGGGCGCCTCGGTCTGGTACTCGGTCACGGCCGGCGCCGACGAGCGGCTGGTGCTGAGCCTCGACGCCAGCGGCGACCTCGACGCGGTCCTCGACGTCTTCCGCCGCCAGCGCTCGCAGGCGAGCGCGGTCACCTGCGACGCCACCGACAAGGACGGCGCCGCGTCGGTCACCTTCTCCGCGAAGAAGGGCGAGAGCTACCTGATCCGCGTGGCCGCGCTGCCGAACTCCGCGGCCGGCACGTTCCACCTCGACCTCGCCGCCGCGCAGCCCGCGCCGCGG
>JAOPZG010000380.1 GCA_025964215.1 Conexibacter sp. | reverse complement strand
TGTGAACGGGTTGTTCCGACGGTCCGCGCGATCAGGCGGTCAGGCCGTCGAGCGTCGCCGCGACGCACGTCGTCGCGAGCGCGCCCTCGCGCACGACCGCCCACGTCCCGCCCTCCTCGAAGCGCCGCAGGTCGACGACCGTCGAGGCGGTGCCGTCGAGGTCGCCGGCGTCGAGGACGAGGTCGACCCCGTCGCGGACCGCCGCCGGGACGTCCTGGAGGCGGCGCGCCTCGGGGCCGCCGGCGAGGTTGGCCGAGGACTGCAGGATCGGCCAGCGGACGGCGGCGAGGCCGGCGGCGGCGGGGCCGAGCGCGGGCACGCGCAGCCCGAGCGTCTCCGGATCGGGACCGCACGCGAGCGGCCAGCGGCGCGCCGGGTTGGGCAGCAGCAGCGTGACCGCGCCGGGCAGGAGACCTTCCAGCGCGGCGACCGTGCGGGGACCGAGCTCGGGCATCGCGGCGAGCGCGAGCTCCAGCGAGAAGAGCAGGACGGCCGCGGGCTTGTCGGGCCGGCGGCCCTTGATCGCGTACAGGCGCTGGACCGCCTCGTCGGTGTCCGGGTCGCAGGCGAGGCCGTAGACCGTGTCGGCGCCGAAGAGCGCGACGCCGCCGACGGCCATGCAGCGCTCGAAGGTGGCGGCCTGGTCGGGGCCGATCATCGCCTCAGCGTTCCCCTACAACAACGCGCTCGTGGCCCGCGAGGTCGGTGATGACGTCGACCTCCGGGAAGCCCGCCGCGGCGACGAGCGCGCGGACCGCGGGCGCCATGCCGGCGCCGACCTCGAGGGCGACCATCGTCGCCTGCGTCGCGGCGGCCTGCGTGAGCAGCGGACGGATCGTGCGCAGCCCGTCGGCGCCGGCGAAGAGCGCGAGGCCCGGCTCGTGCTGCGTGACCTCCGGCGCCATCCGCGCGCGGTCGCCGTCGCGGACGTAGGGCGGGTTGGAGACGATCACGTCGAGCGCGTGCTCGACGCCGTCGAGCAGGTCGCCCTGGCTGAAGGAGACGTCGAGGCCGAGGCGCGCGCCGTTGGCACGGGCGACGGCGAGCGCGTCGGGGCTGACGTCGCTCGCGGAGATCCGCAGGTCCGGCCGCTCGTCCTTGAGCGCCAGCGCGATCGCGCCCGAGCCCGTGCCGACGTCGTGGACGCGCGCGCCACGGGGCAGGTCGAGCAGCGCCTCGACGAGGTGCTCGGTCTCCGGCCGCGGGACGAGCACGCGCTGGTCGACCTCGAGCTCGAGGTGGCGGAAGCCCTTGTGGCCGACGAGGTAGGCGACCGGGACGCGCTCGACGGTCCGCCGCCGGATCGCGTCGCGGAACCAGCGCGCCGCGTCGCCGCTGACCTCGCGGTCCGGGTCGAGCCAGAGCGCCGTGCGGTCGACGCCGAGCGCGTGGCCGAGGAGCACCTCGGCGTCCAGGCGCGGGTTGTCGACCTTCGCGCCGTTGAGCGCCACGAGGGCCGAGTCGAGCGCCTCGCGGACGCCGGTGCCGGCGAAGGGCGAAGGCACTACGCCGCCTGCGCCTCCAGGCCGCGCCGCTTCTCGTCGTCCTGGAGCGCGGCGGTGAACTCGTCGAGCTCGCCCTCGAGGACGTCGTCGAGGTTGTGCGCGGTGAGCTTGATGCGGTGGTCGGTCACGCGGCGCTCGCCGTAGTTGTAGGTCCTGATCTTCTCGGCGCGGTCGCCGGTGCCGACCTGGGAGCGGCGCGCGTCGGCGGCGGCGGCCTGCTGCTCGGCCAGCGCGCGCTCGTAGAGGCGCGCGCGCAGGACGCGCATCGCCTTCTCCCGGTTCTGGAGCTGGCTCTTCTCGTCCTGCATCGCGACCGCGATCCCGGAGGGCTTGTGCGTGATCCGCACCGCCGAGTCGGTGGTGTTGACCGACTGGCCGCCCGGGCCGCCCGAGCGGTAGACGTCGATCGTCAGGTCGTTGGGGTCGATGTGCACGTCGACGTCCTCGGCCTCGGGCAGCACCGCGACCGTGGCGGTCGAGGTGTGGATGCGGCCCTGGGACTCCGTGGACGGCACGCGCTGGACGCGGTGCGTGCCGCCCTCGAACTTGAAGATCGAGTAGGCGCCGTCGCCCTTGATCGCGAACGTGTACTTGCCCTCGGCGGCGTCCAGCGGCTCGGCGGTGAAGCCGCGGCGCTCGGCGTAGCGGGTGAGCATCCGGTAGAGGTCGCCCGCCCAGAGGCCGGCCTCCTCCCCGCCCGCGCCGCCCTGGATCTCGACGATGACGTTCTTGTCGTCGTTGGGATCGGGCTCGACCATCGCGAGGCGGATCTCCTCCTCGACCTCCTCGATGCGCGCCTCGGAGCTGCGCAGCAGGTCGCGCAGCTCGGGGTCCTCGCCCTCGGCCAGCAGCTCGCGCGCGCCGGCGGCGTCGTCGGTCGCGTGGCGCCAGTCCTCGGCCAGCTTGGCGGCCGGCTCCAGGCGCCGGTACTCGCGGCCGACCTCGGCGTAGCGCTTGCGATCCGAGATGACGTCGGCCTCGGTGATGAGACGGCCGACCTCGGCGAAGCGGGTCTCGATCTGCTCGACGAGGGACTCGATCATGCGACCATCGAGCCTAGCTGAGCGTCGAGGGACGACTCATGGTCGCCTGGCGGCCATCGTTCGTCCCTCGATGCCGCAGGGGGTGGGTCAGGCGACGACTTCCATGCCCACCCGCTCCTCGTCGGAGGCACCCATCGGGTTCTCCACGGCGAGGACGGCGTTCATGGCGGCGATGGCGACGGCGAGCTGGTCGAGGTCCGGCTCGCGCGTGGTCAGCTTCTGGAGCTGGAGGCCCGGGTACATGACCGCCCGCACCCAGCCGCGGCGGCGGTTCTTGCCGGCGAACTTGATCAGCTCGAACGAGATGCCGGCGATCAGCGGCACGCCGACGATGCGCGTGAGGACCAGCCAGTACCAGGCCGGCAGGCCGATCGGGGCGAAGACGAAGATCGCGACGATCATCACGACGAGCAGGAAGCTCGTGCCGCAGCGCGGGTGCAGGCGGCTGAAGCGCTGCGCGTTCTCCGGCGTCAGCTCCAGCTCGGCCTCGTAGCAGGAGATCGTCTTGTGCTCGGCGCCGTGGTACTCGAAGACGCGGCGCAGGTCGCGCAGCCGCGAGAGCGCCAGCAGGTAGCCGAGGAAGATCGTGGTGCGCAGGACGCCCTCGACGAGCCAGAAGAGGAACGACGAGTGCAGCTGGTCCTTGATCAGGCTCGTGAGCCCGACCGGGACGACGAAGAACAGGCCGACCGCGACCAGGACGGCGAGCACGACCGTGCCCGCCCAGACGCCGCCGGAGATCTCCTTCTCGTCCTCGGGCAGCTGCGCGTTGGCGCTGATGCCCAGGGCCTTGAAGCCGATGCCGAGCGACTCGCCCAGCGCGACGACGCCGCGGATCAGCGGCAGCCGCAGGACGCGGTGCTTCTTGAGGACGGAGGTCAGCGGATGGCTGACGACCTCGATCTCGCCGAGCGGGACCTCCTCGGGCTCGAGCCCGCCCTCCTTGAGCTGCTCGGGGAGCGGCTTGCGGACGGCGACGGCCCACGTGGAGACGCCGCGCATCATCACGCCCTCGAGGACGGCCTGGCCGCCGACGGGAGCATCCCGTTGCGCGACCAGGTCGCCGCCGAACGCACCGTCCCCGACGGCTACGGATGCGCCGTCGGAGGAGCGCTGTGCGTCCGGCATGGCCCGGGGACTAGTCCTTGGTGCCGGCGGCGCGAGCCTGACGGCGCTTGAAGCGGTCGATGCGGCCGCCGGTGTCCATGATCTTCTGCTTGCCCGTGTAGAACGGGTGGCACTGAGCGCACACCTCGACGTGGATCTCGGCCTGCGTCGAGCGGGTGTAGAAGTCGTTGCCACACGTACAGGTGACGTGCGAAACGACGTATTCGGGGTGAATTCCGGTCTTCATGATCCCCCTGAGTGTAGCGTCACGCGACCGTCAGGAACGGCTCCTAGGCCAACGGGCAGGGGCGTTCCACGACGTCGTCGTCCTCGGCGGCCTCGTCGACCGCGTTCCCGGCGTCCAGCGTGACGGTGATCGTGCTCCCGGGCGCGCAGCGCGGGGCGGCCAGCGCGCCGCTCGCGCGCTCCCCGGCGGCGATCGGGCCGATCGTGATCGGGTCCGAGACGGTGCCGTCGACGGTGATCGTGACGACGAACGGCGCGGCGTCGGAGTGGCCCTCGTTGCCGACCGAGAGCGTGTAGGCCGCGGTCGTCCTGCTCACGCCGGTGGCGTCGACCCCGGCGAGGACGAGGTCCGCGCGTGGGTCGGGCTGCTCGCACGGCATGGTGGTCCGCGTCGCGGTGCGCTGGACGTGGCCCTTGGCGTCGTACCAGCGGAACGTGACCTGCGCGCGGTAGGCCGCGGGCGCGACGAGCGCCTCGACGCGCTTGGTGAACACGAACCCCTGCCGGCCCGGATCGGACCTCTCCCAGCCGCCCCAGCCGGGCACGACGAGCTTCTTGAAGGCGCCCTTGGGCCCGGGGCCGACGCGCTGGAGCAGGACGAAGCGCATCTGCATCCGGCGGGTCTGCGCGCCCGCCGGCATCGAGCCGGTGAACGTCGCCGCGCGCGCGGCGTCGTCGGCGCCCGTGGTGCAGATCGTCGTCTTGGCCGACAGCGGGAGCCTGTCGGAGGCCTGCGCGGAGGCGGCCCCGCCGCCGAGGGCGAGGAGCGCGAGCAGAGCGATGGGCAGCCGGTGACGCATGCGGTCCTTGGAACAAGCGTAGGGCCACGGGGTTGCGGTATCGGGGCTCGGGGACTGTCCCACCGGTGGACGGTGAGGGACAGTCCCCAACTCCGCGAAGTCAGGAACTGTCCCCCCCACCGTGGTGGCGAGGGGGCAGTCCCTCGATCAGGTCTGCTGGTAGAGCGGGCCGTCGCCGCCCTCGGGGGTCGTCAGGCGACCGCCCTTGGCGGTGATCGCGCCGCACTGCACGCAGTTGGTGTAGTTGACGATCACGTCGACGTTGCCGTGCTCGGGCGCGTCGTCCGGGATCTCGTAGACCCCGGCCGGGCACATCCACTTCCACGTCTCGGCGACCTCGCGCGCGACGTTCTTCTGGACGCGGATGTGGTTCGGCGCGTCGTCGCGGGTCGCGTTGCCCGTGATGAACACCGAGGACAGCTTGTCGAACGTGTACTTGCCGTCCGGCTTGGGGTAGCCGTCCTTCGTCTTGCCGATGAACATCGGCTTCTGGTCCTGCTTGTGCCATGCCAGGCGCCCCGGGGGCAGATTGCCCTTGTTCGCGATCGACAGGTTGACGATCGGACCGCCGCGCAGGAAGCCCTTCTGGAACGGCTGGCGCGTGTTGCGGACCTCGTAGAGCTCCTTGCCGATCGAGGACTCCTCCACGGCGTCCTCGTAGGACTCCAGCGAGGTCTCGCCGCTCTTGAGCGCCTTGTAGATCGCCTCGCCGGCCAGGATGCCCGACTTCACGGAGTGGTGGACGCCCTTGAGCGACACCGTGTCGACCATGCCCGCGGAGTCGCCGACCAGCAGCGCGCCCGGCATCGTCAGCTTCGGCATCGACCAGTAGCCGCCGCCCGGCAG
>JAOPZG010000373.1 GCA_025964215.1 Conexibacter sp. | reverse complement strand
CGTGCTCGCCGTCGCCGGCGCCGGCGTGGAGCTCGCCACCCGGCGACGGCTGCGCCTGGAGGTGCCCGCCGCGCTGCTGGCGGCCGGGATCTGCGCGTACCTGGCGATCGTCGTGGGCGGCTTCTCGGCGGTCGATCGCTACGCCTGGCTCGCCGCGCTCCCACTGCTCGTGCTGGCCGGCTACGCGATCGGCGGGTTCACGCTCGTCGCCGACGCCCAGGTGCGGCGCCGCTGGCTGACGATCGCCGGCGGGGCGGTCGCGGTCGGCGCTGCCGGGACGGTCGTGATCGGGCCCAACGTCGACCGCGTGCACCGCGAGCTCGTCGACGAGCCGCGCATCCACCAAGAGTACGCCGCCCTGCTCAACGCGCGAGCCGTGCGCGACGCGTCCCGCTGCGGTCCCGTCACCGTGGATGGCTACTACCGCGTCTACGAGGCGCGCTGGGCGCTGGATCGGCCGACCGCGCCGGTGCAGCCGCCGCCCGCCGATCCGCGTCAGGACGGCGTGGTCTTCTCGACCGCCGCCGACCTCCGCACGCTCCCGGCCAGCGTCCGCGCGACGATGCCGCGCTTCGTCGCCCGCGAGCGCACCGAGGCGGTCCCGGGCCTGGTGGCGCACCTGAGCTGCCCGGACGGCTGAGCCCGCCGCGCCGCCCGGCTACCGCAGCGCGCGCTTGAGCCGCAGGGCCGGCTGCTCGATCACGTAGTAGCTGGCCGTCGCCGCTGCCACCGTCGCCGCCAGCGCGACGGCGGTCAGGCTCCACGGCGAGGACAGCTCCCGCCCGAGCTGCGTCACGAGGTCCTCGTGGTAGAGGTAGAAGGCGTAGCTGATCAGGCCGCCCCACTCCAGGATCCGCGCCGGCCGGCTGGCGACGATCCGGGTGCTGTCGGTGGCGGGGATCAGCACCAGCAACGCCACCACCGCGTAGACCGGGTGCACGGCGCCGAGCGTCTCGCTGTCGGTGGCGGCGGCGATCAGGACGAACAGCGCCGCCGCCGCAGGCCACGCGAGCCGGCGGTACGGGAGGCCCGCGACGCCCTTGACCAGGTGGACGTCGAGGACGGCCACGGCCATCCCGACCGCGAAGAGGTAGAACGTCGTCGGCAGCGTGAAGCCCCAGTTGGCGGCCAGCTTCGACGCCGTCGCCTGATGCGCCCCGGCCGAGGCGATCGCCAGGCCGGCCAGCAGGGCGAGCTCGACAGCCGCCGTGGGCCGCCAGCGGCGTGTCGCCAGGACGTAGAGCGGCAGCAGCGCGTAGAACGAGACCTCGACGCAGAGGCTCCAGGCGACGTGGATGCCCGTGAAGACGCTCGCGTTCCAGTAGATCTGGGTGAACGTGAAGTGCCGCCACCAGAACTCGCCGAAGCCGTCGAGCCCGGGCCAGATCGCCAGCGCGGCCAGCGCCACGACGTACGCCGGCACGATCCGCAGCGCGCGCCGGGCGTAGAACGTCCGCGCCGGCACGGCCCGCGACCGGCCCGCGCGCGCGGAGACCGACGGCCGGTAGAGCAGGAAGCCCGAGAGCAGGAAGAACAGCACCACGCCGAAGTTGCCGTGACCGGCGAGCTTGCCGAGGAAGCCCGGGAAGGGCGCCACGCGGTTGACGTGGTAGAGGAAGACGGCCAGCGCGGCGATCGCGCGGAGCCCGTCGAGCTGCGGGAAGCGCGGGTTGCCCGGCGGCGGCGCGAGCGCCTGGGGCGCAGGGTCGAACGTGTCGTCCGCCTTGAGTGGTTCGACCCGTTGCACCATAGAACGTCAGATCGTATACCCACTTTCAAGTGCACTGACTCGCGGAGGCGGACGCGCATCGCCCGGCCCGACGTCCTACCCTTGCTCGCGTGCACGAGCGGGGGGCGGTCATCTTCGCCATCATCGAGACCGTCGCGACGGTCGCCGTCGTCTACGCGTTCATCCTGCGTGGCTCCCGCGCGCCGAAGGACGCGGCGCCGTCCTGGCTGCATCGCGACGCCGACCCGGCGTCGGCGCTGGATCGCCTGACGCTGCGCTACGGGGACGCCGCCGCCAAGCGCTAGTGGACGTCGGCGCGCGTGGCGCGCTCGGAGACCTGGCGAGCCGGCACGCCCGCGAGCACGGCGTGATCGCCGAACGAGTCCTTGACGACCGCGTTGGCCCCGACGATCACGTGCGAGCCGAGCGTCACCGGGCCGAGGATGCGGGCGCCCGGGCCGACGAAGCACCCGTCCCCGATCCATGGCGCGCCGTGCTCGTCGCGCCCGATCGAGGACGACGGGTGCACGCGGCAGTCCGCGCCGATGCGCGCGTCCGGGTTGACCGTCACCGTGCCGTAGTGCACGAGGCAGAGGCCGGGCCCGAAGGTGTTGGGCGGGATCGTGAAGCCCAGCCGCTCGGCGTGCCGCGCGTGCACGCGCCAGAGCACGGCCAGCCGGATCCGCAGGACGAGCGCCGGCCCGGGCCGGCGGTTGGTGAGGTACTCGAGGAGGCGCAGGCGCCGCTGGAAGCGCAGGACGCGATCACGGCTCTGCCCCGAGAACCTCCGGCGCCAGGTCCACGACTCGATGCCGTGGGCGGTCGCGTCCGCTTGGCGGTAGCGACGGAGGTCCTCCGCGCTGTCGATCACCCGGGCGACGATAGGCCGGCGAGCGCGGCCTGGCAACGCTCCCTATCCTTCCGTACCGGTTCGCGGTGCGACGAAGCACCTTCGTGCGAAGCGGCCGGTTGCAGGGCTTTCGACGCTCAGCGACCCTCTGCGCTCAGGATCTCCGCGAGCGCCGCGCGCCCCACGTCGAGCTGCGTCTCGGTCGGCTCGCGGGTGCCGAGGAGGCGCTGGAGCTCGTGGCCCGGGTAGCGCAGGACGCGGGTCGCCGCGCTGGCGTCGTGGCGCTCGGCCCAGGCGAAGACCTCGACGGCGATGCCGACGGAGGCGAGCGAGACGATCGCGCCCGAGAGCGGGCTCGGCTTCTCCACCGCGTGCTTGAGCAGGACCGTGCCCGCGGCGTTGGACACCAACATCGGTGCCATCAGGTGCGAGCCGCAGCGGTCGTGCTCCTTGGTCGCCTCGCGCGCGTCGGAGGCGCCCTGCTCGTAGGCGCCGATCGCCTTGTGCTCGACGCCGTGGTAGGCGGCGAGGTCGCCGCCGCGCAGCGCCAGGAACGACGGCAGCATGCCGGCGGCGGCCAGCGCCGCGT
>JAOPZG010000370.1 GCA_025964215.1 Conexibacter sp. | reverse complement strand
GTGCCGGGGACCGGCAGCGTCGCGGTGCCGTCGGCGCCCGTGGTCGCCACGACGCCGGTGGGCGCGGGCGGCTGCTGGTTCACGGGTCCGCCGGCGACGTTCGTCGAGAGCAGCTCGACCGGCACGCCGGCCACCGGCGCGGTGCCGACCACCGCGGTCTTCGAGACCGTGCGCCGCGAGAGCGTCGCGACCGCCGACGGCGCCGAGTCGACGTAGACCGGCTGCGGCGCGGCGCTCAGCGAGAGCTCCGGCGCGAGCGTCCGCTGCGCGGCGCTGAACGGGTCGTCGCCGGCGACGACGAGGCACGGGCAGTCCGTGCTCGTCTCGTAGCCGACCGTCTGCGCGTAGTAGTCGCGGCCGCCGTCGCGGGCGAAGCTGCCCTCGAGGTTCACGAACGCGCGGGCGTCCGTGCGCCTGCCGCTCGCCAGGACGATCCTCGTGAAGGCGTTCGCCTGCCGGATCCCGCCGCGCGCGGTGTAGAGCGACCCGCGGTCGAGCGAGACGGCGCCGAGGTAGTTGGACTCCTCGCCCTGCGCCTCGCGCTGGAGCGTGCGCGAGTGGCCGCCGCCGGCCTTCACGACGCGGGCCTCGGTCGCGCCCGTCCCGTACTGCACGGCCGGATGCGCCAGGATCGCGACGGAGCCGTCGCCGACGTCGAGCTGCGAGATCGCGGCGCAGTGGCCGCGGTCGAGCTTGCGCGGCGAGCGGCCGCGCGGCGAGACCGTGAGGACGTACGGCACGTCGCAGGCCGACTTCCGCTTGCCCGAGCCCGTCGTCCCGTGGACGGCGTAGGCCAGCCGCTTGCCGTCGATGGCGACGGCCGGCGAGCCGCCGCCGCGGTACGGGATCCGGGCGATGCCGCGCACCTGCTCGACGCCGGCGGGCGAGAGCGACGCGCTGCGCACGATGCAGGTCCGCTTGCGCAGCGAGCAGCTCTCGGCCCAGACGAGCTGGGCGTCCCACTCGGGATCGGCGCCGACGTCGAGGATCGCGCTCTTCGGCGGCGTCAGCTTCGTCGGGACCTGCTCGCCGCCCGCCGTCCGGAGCACGACGTGGCCGTCGTCGGCCCGCCACGCGGCGTAGCCGGCGTCGGCGACGATCCCGGTCCCCGCGGCCGAGCTGCCGACGGGCGCGTCAGCGAAGGACGCGGGCGCGAACGCACCGACCGCGAGCGCGGGAACCACGACGACAAGGGCGAGGCGGCGAAGGCTGGACATGACCCCCGAACGCCCGCGCCTACCCAAAGGTCACGACAGCGTGTCCGCGCGCGAGCGCTCGCCCGCCACGCCGAGCGACGCCAGCAGCTCGTCCAGCGGCGCCGGCCGGCCGAGATGATGGCCTTGCCCGAAGTCGACGCCGTGCTCGAGCAGCAGGTCGACCAGCGGCCCGTCCTCGACGAACTCGGCCACCGTCGTCTTGCCCAGCCCGTGCGCGATCCCGGTGACCGCCGCGATCACCAGCCGGTCGGTCGCGTTGTCGCCCGCGTGCGCGACGAACTCGCCGTCGATCTTCAGCACGTCGAACGGCAGGTCCTTCAGGTAGGAGAACGAGCCGAAGCCCGCGCCGAAGTCGTCGAGCGCGAAGCCACAGCCGAGCCCGCGCAGCGCCGCGACGAAGTCCCGCGCGCGCGGGATGTCGGAGACCGCGGCCGTCTCGGTCAGCTCGACGACGAGGTCGGCGGGATCGACGCCCGCCGCGGCGAGACCGCGCTCGATCAGCGCGAGCAGCTCGGCGTCGCCGGCCGACCGCGCGGAGACGTTGACCGCCAGCGGCAGCCGCCCGCCGGCCGCGACCACGCGCCCCATCGCCGCGATCGCCTCCCCCATCACCCAGCGGTCGATCGCCACGATCGTCCCGAAGCGCTCGGCGGCCGGCAGGAACGTCGTCGGCAGGATCAGCTCGCCGTCGTCGCCGACCAGCCGCAGCAGCAGCTCGTGGCGCACGGTCGCGCGCGTGCGCAGGTCCACGATCGGCTGCGCGTGCAGCAGCAGCCGCCCCTCGGCCAGCGCGCGGTCGATCCGCTGCAGCCACGTCATCTGCGCCCGGACCCGCGGCTGGCGCGCGTCCTCGCCGGCGCGGTAGACGGCGAACCGGTCGCGCCCCGCCTCCTTGGCCTCGTACATCGCGAGGTCGGCGCTCACCATCAGCTCGCCGCCGCCGGCCGTGGCGGCGTCGACCACCGCGACGCCGATCGACGCCGTCACGTTGCCGGCCTGCTGGCCGCCGAAGCCGGTCGCGCGCTCGCGCACGACGTCCACGAGCGCCTGCGCGACGATCGCGGCCTCCGGCGCCGTCTCGACCGGGAGCAGGATCGCGAACTCGTCGCCGCCGAGGCGCGCGAGCACGTCGGTCTCCCGCAGCCGCTCGCGCAGCGCGCCCGCGCACGCGACGATCAGCTGGTCGCCCGCGTGGTGGCCGAGCGTGTCGTTGATGTACTTGAACCCGTCGAGGTCGATCACCAGCAGCGCGCCCGCCGCGCCGTAGCGCCGCGTCCGCGCGACGTGCGCCTCAAGCGCGCGCTCGAAGCCGCGCCGGTTGAGCAGCCCGGTGAGCGGGTCGTGGTCGGCGAGGTGGCGCAGCCGCTCCTCGTACTCGCGCCGCTCGGTCACGTCCTGCATCTGACCCAGGACGTAGAGCGGCTCGCCGGCCTCGTCGCGCACGAGCGTCGCGCTCACCGCCACCCAGACCGCGCGGCCGTCGCGGTGGGCGAGGCGGTGGTCGAGCCGGACGTCGCCGTCGCGCATCGCCTCCAGCGCCTCGCGCACCGCCTCGGCGTCGTCGGGATGCACGACGTCCAGCGACCCCTGCTCGAGCAGCTCCTCGCGCGTGAAGCCGCTCAGCTCGCTGAGCGCCGCGTTGACCCGCAGGAAGCGCCCGCTGCGATCGGCGAGGAACATGCCGTTGGGCGCGCGGTCGAAGGCGACCTCGAAGCGCTGCTCGGCGGCGTAGCGGGCGCGGGCGGCGGCGCGCAGCTCGGTGACGTCCTGGCTGATGCCCTCGATCCGGACGGTCCGCCCGTCGGTGCCCTTGACCGGCCGCACGCGCGAGTGCAGCGTGCGGCGCGTGCCGTCGGTGCGCACGATCTCCATCTCGAGCTCGGCGTCCTGCCCGCCGCGCATCGCGCCGCGCGTGACCTCCACGAACCGCGCGCGGTCGGCCTCGACCACGTGGGTGACGAGGTACTCCGCGTAGGGCGGCAGCGGCTGCGAGGGGTCCAGGCCGTAGATCCGGCAGAGCTCGGGCGACCACGTCATCTCCTGCGTCGTGGCGTCCCAGTGCCACGACCCGGTGGACGCGAGCGCCTGCGCGCGCTGGAGCTCGGCGGCCTGCGCGAGCTGCTCGGTGATGTCGAAGGTGACGGCCATCGCCTCGGCGCCGAGCGGGCGGAACGCGGTGCGGTAGGTCCGGCCGTCGGGCGAGGTGGTCTCCCGCACGCGCGAGATGCCGGTCAGCGCCGCCTTGTAGTCGTCGAGCAGGTCGAGCCGGTCGCCGGCGGCGAGGACCTCCTCGACGTCGCGGCCGACCATCGCCTCGGTGTCGTGGCCGGCCTGCTCGAGCGCGGCGCCGGCGACCATCACGAAGCGCAGCTGCTCGTCGACGACGAGCACGCCGGTGTCCGGCAGCTCCTTGACGAGGTTGCGGTAGCGCTCCTCGGAGCGGCGCAGGCGGCGGCGGTCCTCGCGGCGGCGCAGCGCGTAGCGCACGGTGCGCGCGAGCATCGGGCCGTCGATCTCGTGCTTGACGAGGAAGTCGGCGACGCCGGCGCGCTCGGCCTCCTGGTCGAGCGCGGGGTCCGACATCCCGGTCAGCAGGATGATCGCGGCGTCGGGGTCCTCGGCCAGCAGCTCGCGCGCGCCGTCGAGGCCCTCGCCGTCGGGCAGCCGCTGGTCGAGCACGACGATGTCGGGCCGGCGGGCCTGCCAGGCCGCGCGCATCTCGGCGAGCGTCGCCGCCTCCGCGACCTCGACGCCGTCGCGCAGGCCGTCGCTCAGCCAGATCGCGGCGAGCCCGCGCGAGGCGGGGAGGTCATCGACGACCAGCACATGCACCGGCTCCACCGGTGGGAACCTACGCCGTCGCCCGGCGTCGCGACGCACTCACGCCCGTGTGCAGACGGGCACGAGGCGGCCGGTCGCGCCTCTGCGACCATCCAGCCACACATGGACGACCTCCTGCGGATCCTCGCGGTCCTCGCCCTCATCGGCGCCAACGCGTTCTTCGTGATCGGCGAGTTCGCGGTCGTGGCGGGGCGGCGGTCGGGGCTGCAGCCCGATGCCGAGGCCGGCAGCCGCAGCGCGCAGGCCGCGCTGCGGCTGATGGACGACCCGGTGCGGGTGATCTCGACGGTCCAGGTCGGCATCACGGCGCTCGGGATCGCGACCGGCGCCCTGAGCGAGCCGCTGGTGCGTGGCCTGCTCGGCGACGCGATCCCGGCGTGGCTGGCGATCGTCATCGCCTTCACGATCGTCACCTACCTCTCGGTGCTCTTCGGCGAGCTCGTCCCGAAGGCGCTGACGCTCGACCGCGCCGAGACGCTCGCGCGGATCGTCGCGCGGCCGATCGAGATGGTCTCGCGCGTCCTCTCGCCCGTCGTCTTCGTCCTGGAGCGCTCGGCCGAGGTCGTGCTCAAGCCCTTCGGCGTCACCGAGATCGTCGCCGGCGAGTCGATCCGCTCGGCCGAGGAGCTGCGCGCGCTGGTCGACGAGGCCGAGGAGTCCGGGGTCATCCCCCGCGCGCAGGAGGAGCTCCTGCACAACATCTTCGACTTCGCCACGCGCGAGGTCCGCGACATCATGGTCCCGGCCTCCGAGGCGGTCTGGCTCGACGCCGCGCTGCTGCCGGACGCGGCGCTCGACGCCGCGCTCGACACGCCGCACGGCCGCTACCCGGTCGCGCAAGGCAGCCTCGACCACGTCGTCGGGATCGTCGTCCTGCCCGACCTGATCGCCGCCGCGCGCGGGCGTCGCGAGGGCGTCGAGACCGTCGCCGACCTCGCCCGCCCCGCGCTGATGGTCCCCGAGACCAAGGACGTGGGCGCGCTGCTGCGGGAGCTCCGCGAGCAGCGCCAGCAGCTCGCGGTCGTCGTCGACGAGTACGGCGCGACCGCCGGCATCGTCGCGCTGGAGGACGTCCTGGAGGAGATCGTCGGCGAGATCGAGGACGAGTTCGACCTGCCCGACGCGACGCTCCACCGCATCGACGAGCGCACGATCGAGGTCGCCGGGTCGATCACGATCGACGACTTCAACGAGGAGGTCGGGACGACGCTGCCGCAGCGCAGCGCGCGCACGCTCGCCGGCCTGGTCTTCGAGGAGCTGGGCCGCCGTCCGAAGGTCGGCGACGCGGTCTCCATCGACGGCGTCGCGCTGCGGATCGCCGAGCTCGACGGCCTGCGGATCAGCCGCCTGCGGGTGGAGTTGAGCGTCGTCGGCTGATGACCCAGGCGGCTCGCCGCCATGCGCGTCGAGCTGGGCTCAGCCGGCGCCGTTTGAGCCGTTGCCGTTCGCGGTGCGAACGCCCGGCAGCACGTGCTCCGGGAACTCACCCTTGAGCAGCCAGCCGCCGCCCTCGAGCCGTTCGACCTCGCCGCGGCGCGTCAGCTCGCCCACGGCCTGGCTCACGGTCGGGCGCTGGGCGCCGACGAAGCGGGCCATCATGGTGTGGTTGATCGGCACGGGCATCAGGACGCCGTCGGGCGTGACGCGGCCGAAGCGCTCGGCCAGCCCCCAGAGCGAGACGAGCACGCGGTCGTCGATCCGCACGACCTGGTGGACGAGCAGGCGCAGCGAGGCGCTCGTCGCCCGGCCCATGACGCGGCCGGTCACCTGGCTGATGACGCCCGGGTAACGCACGGCGTGCGTGGCGAACTGCGCGTCGAGCGAGGCGAAGCGCACGGGCTCCAGCGCGTTGAAGCGCAGGTCGAGGTCGGCGGTGCCGACGTGGCGGTCCTCGGGCCAGGGCCGGACGATGTCGCCCGGGCCGAGGATCTCCAGCGACCGCCGCCGGCCCACGATCAGGTCGCGTGCCAGCACGCCGGCGAGGATCAGCAGCCCGAGCACGGCGCCGGTCGCCGCCCAGGCGGGGTCGAGCTCCCACACGCCACGCGCGACGTCCAGCGTGTCGGCGACCAGCTCGCGACTCGCGGCGGCGAACGCCTGCGAGTCGAGCCCTTGTCCGAGGTCGGGGTCGACCTCCAGCACGCGCACCAAGCCGTCCATGTCTCCCTTCAGTAGATCACCTCTGGCGCTCGGCGGGTACAGCAGCGACCGTGCCCCCCTCCCCTGCCCTGGATCCCCACGTCCTGGTCCTCTTCGGCGCCCGCGGCGACCTCGCCAAGCGCAAGCTGCTCCCCGGCCTCTTCCGGCTCGCCCAGGTCGGGCTGATGCCCGAGGAGTTCCGGATCATCGGCTCCGGGCGCCACGCCCCCGACGGGGAGTTCACCGGCGAGGTGCGCAAGGCGCTGGAGGAGCACGCGAAGGACGATCTGACCGACGAGGCGTGGAAGGCCTTCGCCGAGCGCCTCTCGTTCGTCGTCTCCTCAGCGGACGACGGCGCCGACCTCGCCAAGGCGGTCCAGGACGCGCGCAAGGAGCTCGGCGAGGAGTCGCGCACGCTGCTCTACCTCTCGGTCCCGCCGTCGGCGATGAAGCCGATGGTCGGCATGCTCGCCGAGACCGGCCTCTCGACCGACCGCGCGCGGATCGTGATGGAGAAGCCGTTCGGCTCGGACCTCGAGAGCGCCAAGGCGCTCAACGCCGCGCTGCACGAGCACGTGGAGGAGGACGCGATCTTCCGCATCGACCACTTCCTCGGCAAGGAGGCCGCGCAGGACATCCTCGCGCTGCGCTTCGCCAACGGCCTGTTCGAGCCGATCTGGAACCGCGAGCACGTCGCGGCCGTGCAGATCGACATCCCGGAGGAGCTCGGCCTCGAGGGCCGCGGCTCGTTCTACGAGGAGACCGGCGCGTTCCGCGACATGGTGGTCACGCACCTCAGCCAGATCCTCGGCTTCGTCGCGATGGAGGCGCCCGAGAGCCTCGACGCCGGCCATCTGCGCGACGCGAAGACCGCGGTCTTCGCCGACGTCCAGCCGTTCCAGCCGGGCGACGCGGGCGACGGCCAGTTCGCCGGCTACCGCGAGGAGGACGGCGTCGATCCCGACTCCACGGTCGAGACCTTCGTCGCGCTCAAGGTCGCCGTCGACAACGACCGCTGGCGCGGCGTCCCGTTCCTGCTGCGCACCGGCAAGGCGATGGCGGAGACGCGCCGCGTCGTGACGATCACGCTGAAGCGCCCGGAGGCCGACATCTTCGACGGCAGCCACCGGCCCAACGAGCTGACCTTCGAGCTGCTCGACGACCCGCACATCGCCGTCGACCTGCTCGTCAAGGTCCCGGGCCCGACCTCGGAGGTCACGCGCGCGCCGCTGACCCTCGACGTCGAGCGCGTCCTCAACGAGCACGGCCTCGAGGCCTACGAGCGCCTGTTCCACGACATCATGCTCGGCGACCATCTGCTCTTCACGCGCGCCGACGAGGTCGAGCGGCTGTGGGCGTGCGCGACGCCGCTGCTCGAGGACCCGCCGAAGCCGTTGACCTATGACAAGGGCTCGTGGGGCCCGGAGGCCGCCGCGAAGCTCGCGGAGCCGATCGGCTGGCGGCTGCCTGAGGATGCCTGAGGACCGCGCCGAGGCGCCGATCGCCGACCACGGCCTGATCGGCGACCTCCAGACCGCGGCGCTCGTCGCCAAGGACGGCACGATCGACTGGCTCTGCATCCCGCGCTTCGACGCGCCGAGCGTGTTCGGCGCGCTGCTCGACGCCGAGCGCGGCGGGCACTGGCGGATGGCCCCGACCTGCGAGGTCTCGACCACCCACCAGTTCTACTTCCCCGACTCCAACGTCCTGATCACGCGCTTCCTGACGGAAGATGGTGTTGTCGAAGTCCAGGACTTCCTGCCGGTCGGCGAGCAGGACGGGACGCCGCCGCGCGGCGTGGTGCGGCGGGTCGTCGCGGTGCGCGGCGCGATGGAGCTGCGCACCGAGGTCCGGCCGCGCCCCGACTACGGCCGGGAGTCCGGGTTCGACGGGCTGCGGCTGCGCGCGACGGTGGATCTCGACGAGGGCGAGGAGGAGACGGTCGCCACGTTCTCGCTGGAGGAGGGCGACGTCGCCGCGTTCACGCTCGCGCTCGAGCCCGACGGCGACCTCGACCCCGAGCGCGCCGCCGAGCTCTTCGACTCCACGGTCGCCTTCTGGCGCGGCTGGCTCGCGCAGTCGACCTACACCGGCCGCTGGCGCGAGATGGTCCAGCGCTCGGCGCTGACGCTGAAGCTCCTGACCCACCGCCCCTCGGGCGCGATCCTCGCCGCGCCGACCGCGAGCCTGCCCGAGCACGTCGGCGGCGAGCGCAACTGGGACTACCGCCACGTCTGGTCGCGCGACGCCGCCTTCTCGGCCTACGCCCTGCTGCGGCTCGGCTTCCTGGACGAGGCGCGCGCCTTCGTCGGCTGGCTCACCGACCGGCTGCGCGACGCCGACGGCGACGACGAGGGCTCCGGGCCGCTGTCGGTGTTGTACGACTTGGACGGCAAGCGCTCGGTGCCCGAGCAGACGCTCGACCACCTGCGCGGCCATCGGGGCTCCTCGCCGGTGCGGGTCGGCAACGACGCGGCCGGGCAGCTCCAGCTCGACATCTACGGCGAGGTGGTGGACTCGGTCTACCTGTACAACAAGCACGGGCTGCCGATCTCCAGCGCGACGTGGGACGACCTCACGCGGATCGTCGACTGGGTCTGCGCGAGCTGGGACCAGGAGGACGAGGGGATCTGGGAGACGCGCGCCGGGCGCAAGGACCACACCTACTCGCGGCTGATGTGCTGGGTGGCGGTCGAGCGCGCGATCCGGATGGCGCGCCAGCGCGGGCTGCCCGCCGACCTCGGGCGCTGGATGGACACGCGCGACGAGATCTACCGCCAGATCATGGAGCGCGGCTACGACGAGGAGCGCGGGGCGTTCGTCCAGCACTACGGCTCGGACGCGCTCGACGCCTCGCTGTTGTTGATGCCCATGGTCAAGTTCATCTCGCCCGCCGACCCGAAGTTCCTCTCGACGCTCGACGCGATCGCCGAGGAGCTGGTCTCCGACAGCCTCGTCTACCGCTACGACCCCAAGCTGACGCCGGACGGGCTCGACGGCGAGGAGGGCACGCTCTCGATCTGCTCGTTCTGGTACGTCGAGGCGCTCACGCGCGCGGGGCGGCTGGAGCAGGCGCGGGTGGCGCTGGAGAAGATGTTCACCTACGCCAACCACGTCGG
>JAOPZG010000354.1 GCA_025964215.1 Conexibacter sp. | reverse complement strand
CGCGCCGGCGCGCGGCGAGCGCCGCCCCGAGGCCGATGATCCCGCCGCCGATGACGAGCACGGAGTCCTCAGGCGCCAAGCCCGCC
This sequence comes from Conexibacter sp., assembly GCA_025964215.1. Taxonomy (GTDB): domain Bacteria; phylum Actinomycetota; class Thermoleophilia; order Solirubrobacterales; family Solirubrobacteraceae; genus Baekduia. The sequence continues at coordinate 6,094 of JAOPZG010000354.1, read as the reverse complement.
AGCCGGACGCCGTGGAAGCCGACGGTCAGCGGCTCGACGAGCGCGCCCCACTCCAGCGGGGTGCCGTCGGGCAAGGGGTGGACGGCACGGGCGGGGACGACGACGGACTCCGCGTAGCCGCCGGGCGCGCCGGGCGCGCAGCCGACGACGGTGCGCCGCGCGCAGAGGTTCTCGTCGCCGCGGGCGCAGCGATCGCACGCGCCGCAGCCGAAGATGGGGTTGATCGCGACCGGCGTGCCGGCCGCGGGGCCGGCGCTGCCGGCGTCCTCCACGACGCCTGCGATCTCATGGCCCATGACGAGGATCTCGCCCTCGCCGAGGACCACGTCGCGGCGGTCGTTGACGCCGCTGCAGCCATAGATGTCCGACATGCACAGGCCGGTGGAGTGCACGCGCACCCGCACCTGCCCGGGCTCGAGCGCCGCCGGGCTGACCTGCTCGACGCGCAGGGCGCCGTGGCCGCGGTAGCTGAGCTGCTGCATGGGACGTCCAGACCGCCGGGAGCACCCCGGGTCGCGCCCGCCGTCAGCTTCGGCGGCGGGCGCTCACGACCCCGGGAGGAGGCTCTAGGACGTCTGGAACTCCGCCTTCCACTTCGCGCCGAAGTACGACGGCACGTCGACCTTAGGCTGCACGTACTGGCCCTCGGGCGGGAGGTTCGTCTTGTCGATGATCTTGTACGTGAACAGGTCGCCGACGCCCGGGTACGGCGGCTGGTTCTGCTGCATCATCGGCGTCTTGCGGGCGAACAGCTCGGCCATGTTGTCGATGCCGATCCACACGCCGGCGTCGTAGTTGACCTCCGAGGTGAAGTCGATGTCGCCCTTGCGCATCAGGTCCAGCGTGCCGAGGTCGGCGTGGAACGTGACCACGAGCGGCCGGTCCGGGAACGTCTTGCCCTTGTACTTGGACGCGACGACCTGGCCGCCGACCTGGCCGACCGTGTCGAAGGCCATCCAGAAGGCCTTGACGTCCGGGTGCTGCGTGAGCTGGTCGGCCACCGTCTTGCGGGTGAACTGGACCAGGTTGGTGGCGTCGGTCGTGGTGTCGGCCAGCGACTTGATGGTGCTCTGCGCCTTCAGCGCCGCGCGCAGCTGGTCGGTGCGGGTCTTCGCCCAGCCGGCCGGGAAGTCGTGGTCGATGATGGTGGGGTCCTTGACGCCCTGGAGCTTCGCGAACAGCGCGTCGGTGAGCACCTTGCCCGCCTTCGCCTCGTCCGGGCCGTAGTTGCCGTTGAGGTCCCCGTTCGGGACCCCGCCGCCGCCGACCTGGATGACCGGCACGCCGGCGCTCTTGGCCTTGTTCAGGACCGACTGGATCTGGCTCGGCTCGATCGCGATCTCCACGATCCCGTCGACCTTGCGATCGAGCAGCGAGTTGCCGCACGTCACGAACTGCGCGGGCGTGCCCTTGCCGTCGCACTGGATGGTCTTCCAGCCGAGCTCCTTGGCGGCGACCTTCGTCGTGGACGCGAGGCGGTCCGACGACTCGATGCCGTTCAGGAAGTTGATGATGCCGATCGTCTTCGGCGCGCCCAGGCTGACCGAGCCGCCCGCGGCCTTCGCCGCTGCGGTGCCGGCCTTGGTGGCGACCTCCGCCCGTGAGCCGGTGCCGGCCCTGATGCCCTCGCCCTTCGCCACTCCGGCGCTGGAGCCCGAGCCCTTGTCGTTGCTGCTGCCGCACGCGGCGACCGCGAACGTCAGGCACACGGCGGTGCCGACCAGCAGCCATCGCCGTGACCGATGCACGTAGTTCCTCATTTGTGAACCTCTCCTCCGATTCCGGCGCCTGCGGATCGCAGTCGCGCCGGCGATTGCGTTGACCCTGACGGGGTGCCTAGTGCGAGTAGCAGAGACCGACCAGCGCAGCGTCGGTGATCGCGCTTCCCTCCAACTGGCTGACGACCCGGCCGTCTCGCATGACCAGGACGCGGTTGCAGGCACCGACCAGCTCGGTGAACTCCGATGAGATGAAGATGACGCCCTTCCCGCGCGCCGCCAGCTCGGTCATCAGGTCGTAGATCTCCTCCTTGCCCTCCACGTCGATGCCGTGGGTGGGCTCGTCGAAGATGAAGACGTCGGCGTCGGACCCGAGCCACTTCGCCAGCACGGCCTTCTGCTGGTTGCCGCCCGACAGGAACCGCATCGGGTGCTCGGGGTTCGCGACCTTGATCTTCAGGCGCTCCACGTACTCGCGCGTGCTCGCGCGCTCGCGGCGCTCGTTGGGGATCGGCACGCCGCGGGCCACGCGGAAGCGCGGCATCGTGGTCAAGGTGATGTTCTTGCGCACCGAGAAGTCCAGCACCGCGCCCTGCTCCTTGCGGTCCTCGGGCAGCAGCGCGAGGCCGGCGGCCATCGCGTCGCGCGGCGAGTTGATCTTGAGCTCCTCGCCCCGCAGGACGACCGTGCCCGACGCGGCGGTGTCGGCGCCGAAGATCAACCGCATCAACTCGGTCCGCCCCGCGCCGACGAGGCCGGCGATGCCGAGCAGCTCGCCCTCGCGCAGCGTGAAGCTCGCGTCGTCCACGGTGCCGGGCGCGGTCATCCCCTCGACGCGCAGCAGCTCGCCGGCGCCGTCGGGCAGCACGTGGCGCCGGCGCGACTCGGGCGCGATCGCCGAGCCGGTGATCTCGTTGATCAGCGTGGCCTTGTCGATCTCGGCGGTCGCGGCCGAGTACACCGTGTTGCCGTCGCGCATGACCGTCACGCGGTCGGTGACGGAGAAGATCTCGTCGAGGCGGTGGCTGACGTAGACGATCGCGACGCCGTCGGCGCGCAGCGAGCGCAGCACCTTGTGCAGGTGGGCGATCTCGTCGTCGGTCAGCGACGCGGTCGGCTCGTCCAGGATGAACAGCCGCGCGTTCGCGGCGAGGCCGCGGGCGATCGTGACCAGCCGGCGCTGCGCGACGCTCAGCGACGTCAGCGAGGCGCCGGGGTCGATGTCGGCCTCGAGCCGGTCGAGCACCTTCTCCGCCCACGTGCGCAGCGCGCGGCGCTTGACCAGGGTGCCGAAGTGCTTGGGGTAGCCGAGGCCGAGGCCGACGTTCTCGGCGACCGTCAGGTTCGGGACGTCGGCGAGCTCCTGGTGGACGAAGGCGAAGCCCTGCGCCGCCGCGTCGTGCGGGCTGTGCAGGGTGATGGCCTCGCCGTCGACGAGGATCTCACCGGCGTCGGCGGGCACCACGCCGGCCAGGACCTTGATCAGCGTGGACTTGCCCGCGCCGTTCTTGCCGAGCAGGCCGAGGATGCTCCCGCCCGGGATCGTGACGTCGGCGCCGTCGAGCGCGACCACGCCGGGGTAGACCTTGCGCAGCCCGCGGACCTCGACGGTCCGGATGCCCTGGAGCTCCTCCTCGGTCATCCGGCCCTCCGCTGCCCGAGCCGGCTGACGAGCACCGCGGTGACGAGGATCCCGCCCTGGACCAGGTTGATCATGTAGGTCGCGAGGTCGAGCATCGTCAGGCCCGTCTGGATGACGCCCAGGAAGATGACGCCGACGATCGTGCCGGCGACGTTGAACTCGCCGGGCCGGAAGACGGCGGCGCCGAGGAAGACCGCGGCGAACGCAGGGAGCAGGTACGACGTCCCGATGTTGGGGGCGTACGAGCCCGACTGCGAGGTCAGCAGCAGGCCGACGATCGCCGCCGACACCGCGACGATGACGAAGCCGGTCATGCGCAGCACGCGGACGCGGACGCCCGAGAGGCGCGCGGCCTCGGTGTTGCCGCCGATGGCGTACATGTAGCGGCCGATCTCGCTGCGATCGAGCAGCAGCCAGATGATCACCGCGACGATCGCCGCGATCCAGATCTGGTGGCTCAGCCCCAGGAAGTCCTTGCTCGCGATGTCCTGGAAGGACGTGCTGAAGCCGGAGTAGATGGTGTTCTGCGACGTCATCGCGAACTCGACGCCGGTCAGCACGGTCCCCATCGCCAAGGTGATGATGAACGAGGAGCCTCCGAGGAAGGCCACCATGTAGCCATTCACCAGGCCCGCGGCGATCGCGATCGCGAGGACGCCGAGCACGGCGAAGAACCAGGAGACGCCGTTGGTGACCATGAAATCGGTCGCGGCGCCCGAGCCGAGCCCGATCATCGCGCCGATCGACAGGTCGAAGTCCTGCATGACGAGCACGACCGTGAGGCCGAGCGCCAGGATCAGCGGCGGCGCCGCCGAGGTCAGGATCGACTCGGCGTTGCGGCCGGTCGGGAACGTCGAGGGCCGCGCGACGCTGAAGACGATCAGCGTCAGCAGGAACGCGCCGACCAGGCCGTAGCGGCTCGCCAGCTCCGTGAGCGATCCGGAGCGACGGCCGGCGGCGCCCGCGGCCAGCGGGGCTCCTCCGGGTCCGTCGCCCGTGTCGGGCAACTGCTTGTCGAGCACGAGCGCGGGGCTCGGCACGTCGTCTGACATCAGGACTCTCCGTCTCGACCAAAGCTTGCGGGCCATTCTCTCCAGGGGGTGCGCGCGGGGGTACTAGCACTTGCGCTAATCCCCGCCCCACCCGACCGGGCGGTAGTCACGGCGCCACCGGCGCCAGGTGGCGCGGGACGACGATCACCGTCTGCAGGACCTCGCGGCCGCCGGCGTCGCGGCAGCGCGCGCGCACCAGCACGTCGCCGCCGTGCTCGTCGATCTGCTCGGCGCGGCACGTGATGACGTCGCCGATCCCGACCGGGCCGCGGTAGAGCACGTCGATCCGGACGCCGGGCGGGAGGCGGTCGCCGCCGAGCCAGCGCGCGGCCGCGGCGAAGACCGTCTGGAGGCCGATCGGGCCGTGCGCGATCACGTCGTCGAAGCCGGCGGCGCGCGCGTAGTCGCGGTCCATGTGCAAGGGGTTGCGGTCGCCGGAGAGCTCGGCGTAGCGGTCGATCCGCGTGCGGTCGATCGCGTGCGCGACGACGGGGAACGGCGCCCACGTCATGCCGCGACCTCGCTGGTCTCGCGGGGCGCGAGGATCGTCCACTCGACGATCGCGGGCGTCCGGCCGCCGGCGTGCAGGGCGAAGGTGAAGGTGGTGTAGAAGCCCGACGGGCGGCGCTGCTGGGCGCTGACCCAGATCGCGACCTCGACCGCGCCGGCGGCCGGCAGCGCGTCGATCGCGGAGAAGTGCTGGCGGGCCAGGATGCCGCCGGGGATGATCCCGCCGAGCGCGCGGCGCAGGACGCGGAGCGTGAGCAGCGGCAGGACGCCGAGCGGCGCGGTGGCGCCGGGCTCGGCCTCGCCGACCTCGCCGCGCAGCGCGTCGCTGGTGGCCTGGTCGAGCTGCTCGGCGAACGGCCCCCACTGCTGGCCGACCGCGAGCTGCTCGTAGCTGAGCCGCGAGAACGGCGGTGGATCTTCCACGTCTGCTCCTCGGCGCTCGCGGGTGGGCTGGCCGACCGGTCGGTAGGCCACGTGTGATCAGCCTCGCGGCACGGCGCCGTCCTGTCACTGGCGTTTCCGCGAGTCGCGTCAGCCGGTGCGGACCGCGCCGTTGACGCTCAGGAACTCGCCGCTGACGAAGTCGCCGTCGGCGGAGGCGAGGTAGGCGACGGCGGCGGCGATGTCCTCGGGCAGGCCGTGCGCGCCGGGGACGCCGCCGCGGCGCAGCGGGATGTCGGCGGTCAGCGGCGCGAGCTCCTCGGGCGAGAACTGGTCGTGGATCTCGGTCCGGATGAACCCGGGGTTGATCGCGTTGACGCAGATGCCCTCGGCGCCGAGGTGGCGCGCGAGCGAGACGGTCAGCCCGAGCACCGCGCCCTTGGAGGCGGCGTAGGCGGGGTTCGTGGTCGGCCGGCCCTGCTGCGCGGCGAGCGAGCCGATGTTGATGATCTTGCCGGCGCGCCGCGCGAGCATGTCCGGGAGGCAGGCGCGGACGCAGTAGAACGGACCGCTCGCGTTGATCCTCATGAACTGGTCCCAGCTCGCGTCGGTCACCTCCCACGGCTTCGCGGCGCCCGAGATCCCAGCGTTGTTGACGAGGATGTCGATCGGGCCGAGCGCGTCGCGCGTGGCCTGCGCCGCGGCATCGACGGCGGCGGAGTCGCCGATGTCGACCGCGAGCGCGAAGGCCGTGGCGCCGGCCGGGTCGAGCTCCGCTGCAAGCGCCGCGG
>JAOPZG010000352.1 GCA_025964215.1 Conexibacter sp. | reverse complement strand
CGTGCTTGGCGCGGTGCGCGCGCTTGACGTGCTTGGTGGTCGCCGAGGTGGCCGTGGTGCTGGCCGCGTCGGTCGACGTCGTGGTCGTCGTCGTGCTGGTCGGGTAGGACCCGGCCGTCTCGCCCGGGTACGTCCCGGCGCCGCCGCCGGAGCCGTCGCAGGCCATCGCGACGCCGGCGCCCGAGAGCGCGAGCACGGTGGTGGCGGTGATCGCCGTGAGCGATCGCTTCATGTGGTCCATCGGTTCCTCCTGGGTGGGATGCGGATACCGGGACGACGCGCCCACCGGGGAGATGTCAGGGGCTACGAGGAAGCTCTCAGGATCCGGCGCAGGACCTCGAGCGCGCGGTCGCGGTGCGCGGCGAGCTCGGCGACCAGGCGGTCGGCGGCGCCGGCGTGGATCGCGTCGATGATCCGGTCGTGCGCGTCGAGCGACGCGTGGCGCTCCTCGGGCGAGTTGTAGTACATCGCCCGGTAGGCCTCGGTGGAGTCCCAGAGCAGGCGGATGACGCGCAGCGCGTGCGGGCGGTCGGGCGCCTCGACGATCCCGAAGTGGAAGCGGCGGTTGGCGGCGAGCTCGGCGGCGACGTCGCCGCGCCCGGCCGCGTCGGCGCAGTCGCGCGCGGCCCGCTCGATGCGCGCGATCGCTTCCGCGTCGAGGCCCGGCAGCGCGTGGCGCGCGGCGCGGCCCTCGAGCAGCGCGCGGAGGTCGTAGATCTCCTCGAGGTCCGCGATCCGCAGCTCGGTGACGAAGTAGCCGCGGCGCGGCAGGTAGGTCAGCTGGCCCTCCTGCTCGAGGACGCGCAGCGCCTCGCGGACCGGCGCGACGCTGAGGCCGACCTCGGCCGCGAGGTCCTCCTGGTTGACGCGCGCGCCCGGCGCGAGCGCGCCGGAGATGATCAGCGCGCGCAGGGCCTCGACCGCGTGCTGCTGCGCGGTCGCGAGGCTCATCGGAAGGCCTGGATCCCGGTGAGCGCGCCGCCGACGACGAGCGCGTGGACGTCGGCCGTGCCCTCGTAGGTCACCACCGACTCCAGGTTGTTCATGTGGCGGATCACGGGGTACTCGAGCGTGACGCCGTTGGCGCCGAGCACCTGGCGGGCGTTGCGGGCGACGTCCAGCGCCATGTCGACGTTGGCGAGCTTGCCCATGGACACGTGCTCGTTGCGGAGCAGGCCCGCGTCCTTCATCCGGCCGAGGTGCAGCGCGAGCAAGGTCCCCTGGTTGACCTGCGTCGCCATCCGGGCGAGCTTGAGCTGCTGGATCTGCGTGCCGGCGATCGGCTTGCCGAAGGCGATGCGCTCGCCGGCGTAGTCGAGGGCGGCCTCGAAGCAGGCGCGCGCGGCGCCGACGGCGCCGAAGACGATCCCGAAGCGCGCCTCGTTGAGGCACGAGAGCGGGCCGCGGAGCGAGTTGGTCTCCGGGAGCATCGCGCTGCCCGGGAGCCGGACGTCGTCGAGCAGCAGCTCGCTCGTGACGGACGCGCGGAGCGACAGCTTCTTGTGGATGTCCTGCGTCGTGAAGCCCTTCGTCCCGGCCGGGACGACGAAGCCGCGCACGCCCTCGTCGGTCTGCGCCCACACGACGGCGGCGTCGGCGATCGAGCCGTTGGTGATCCACATCTTCTGGCCGTGGAGGATCCAGTCGTCGCCGTCGCGGCGGGCGCGGGTGCGCATCGCGCCGGGGTCGGAGCCGGCGTCGGGCTCGGTCAGGCCGAAGCAGCCGATCGCCTCGCCGGCGGCCATCCGCGGCAGCCACTCCTGCTTCTGCTCCTCGGACCCCCAGCGCCAGATCGCGTACATCGCGAGCGAGCCCTGGACGGAGACGAGCGAGCGGATGCCGGAGTCGCCGGCCTCGAGCGCGAGGCCCGCGAGGCCGTAGGCGGTGGCGCTCGCGCCGGCGCAGCCGTAGCCGGTGGGGTGCATGCCCAAGACCCCCAACTTGCCCAGAGCGGGGGCGAGCTCGGCGGCCGGGATCTCCGCCGCCTCGAACCAGTCGCCGACGTCGGGGACGATCTTGTCGTTGACGAACGCGCGGACGGTGTCGCGGATGTCGCGCTCCTCGTCGGAGAGGAGGTGGTCGATGCCGAGGAAGTCCTTCGGCTTGATCGCGGGCGGGGCGGCGGCGGTGGTGGTGCTCATGGCGGTGGGGTCTCCTTGCGCGTGGATCTTCGAAGATATAAAATCTCGGTGGATGACGCAAGCCGCCGCCCTCGACGACCTCACGATCGTCGACTTCTCCCGCGTGCTCGCGGGGCCGCTCGCCACGATGGTCCTCGCGGACCTCGGCGCGACGGTGATCAAGGTGGAGCGGCCGGGTTCTGGAGATGACACGCGCGCGTGGGGGCCGCCGTTCGACGAGCGCGGCGCGGCCACGTACTTCCAGGCGGTCAACCGCAACAAGTCGGCCGTGGCGATCGACCTCGGGACGGCCGCAGGCGCGGCCGAGGCCCGTGCGCTGGCGGCCGGCGCCGACGTCGTCGTGGAGAACTTCCGGCCCGGCGTGATGGACCGGCTGGGGCTGGGTTGGGACGCGTTGTCGTCCTCGGACGCCACGTTGGTGTACTGCTCGATCACCGGCTTCGGCGCGGGCCCGGGCGCGGCGCTGCCCGGCTACGACCTGCTCGTCCAGGCGCTCGGCGGCCTCATGTCGATCACGGGCGAGCCGGACGGCGAGCCGCAGAAGGTCGGCGTCGCGCTCGTCGACGTCATCACCGGGCTCTTCGCGAGCACCGGGATCCTCGCCGCGCTGCGCCACCGCGAGCGCACGGGCGAGGGGCAGCGCGTGGAGGTCGACTTGTTGTCGTCCTTGCTTGCCGCGCTCGTCAACCAGGGCTCGGCCTACACCTTGGCCGGCGCGGTCGGGCGGCGGATGGGCAACGCGCATCCGTCGATCGCGCCGTACGAGCTGCTGCCGACGGGCGACGGCGACCTCGTGCTGGCGGTCGGCAACGACAAGCAGTTCGGGGCGTTGTGCGTGGTGTTGGGCGCGCCCGCGCTCGCGGACGACGCGCGCTTCGCGACCAACGCGGCGCGCGTGGCGCACCGCGAGGAGCTGCGGACGGCGCTGATCGCGCTGCTCGCCGCCCGCGGCGCCGCCGACTGGGTCCTCGCCC
>JAOPZG010000346.1 GCA_025964215.1 Conexibacter sp. | reverse complement strand
TGGCCGGCGTGCTCGGCGCCGTCCTTGACGCCGTCGTGGTCGGTGTCGGCGCGGTTGGGGCTCGTGTGCGCCCGGTACTCGGTGAAGTTGGTGAGCCCGTCGCGATCGGGGTCGGCGGTCGGGGACTTCACGTGGTAGCGCTTCTGGAAGACGCCGGGGAGCTTGTGCGGGGAGGAGGACTTCTTGGCGGAGGCGGACGCCGGGATCACCAGGGCGGTGAGGGCGACGGCGCACACCGCCATCCGGCGGGAGGGGGCGCGAGCGGGGAGCATGGTCCGTGTTTCGGGGCGTTTCGCGCCCCGGTTGACGAACTCACGCGAATCTGGCCGTCCGTCGGCCCGGCGGCCTCCTCAGTTCTGGGGAGCGGGCCCCATCAGCTCGATGCCGTGCTCGGCGACCTGCCGCACGACGGGCAGCGACGCCCGGCGGCGGGCGAACTCGTCCGGCGTGTAGCAGTGCACGTCGGCGACGGCGCCCATCTCGTCGGCGTCCCACAGGTTCGCCGCCTGGTAGACGCGCTCGAGCCACGGGACGCCCGCGAAGTACTCGGAGATCAGGATCGCGACGTACTCGGCGCCGCGCTCGCGCTGCGGCGGCGCGCCCTGGACGTCGAGGACCCGTGCGCCACCCAGGATCACGCGCTCCAGGGGCCAGCGTCCGTCGACCCGCTGGACGTACCGGCCCAGCTCCCGCTCGTTCAGCATCTCTGCGACGGACGGCACGGTGCCTTCTTGTCACGATCTCGATGCCGCGGCCACGAGAGGTGACTGTGGCAGAACGAGCGGCGCAGCGCCACCCGTTCTGCCGCGCCGGCTGCGCCTCGCGTCAGAACTCGTCCTCGTCGTGCGGCCCGACGCACGCGACGGCCGCGGCCTCGGGGTCGACCGTGCGGGCGATCGCCGCGACGTCGTCGAAGGTCACGGCGTCGAGCGCCGCGATCGCGCGGTCCGGGTCGATGTCCTCGCCGAAGACGATCGCCTGCGACGCGGCGAAGCGCGCGACCGCGTTGGTGTTCTCGAAGGCCAGGACGCGGCGGCCGGCGGCGTAGGCACGCTCGCGCTCGACCTGCTCCTCGGTCGGCCCGTCGAGGTGCAGCTCGGCCACGATCTCTCGCATGCGCGCGTAGGCCTCTGCGGTCTTGGAGGACTCCAGGCCGGCGCCGAGCTGGAGGATCGCCGCGTCGGCGAGCGCGTGGTCGACCGAGTAGACCGAGTAGCAGAGCCCGCGCTGCTCGCGGATCTCGTCGAAGAGACGCGAGCCCATCGAGCCGCCGAGCAGCGTCGAGTAGATCGTCAGCGCGGCGCGCTGCGCCGGGTCGGTCGCGTCGATGGCCGGCGCGTACATCAGGCGCAGGTGCGACTGGTTGGAGTCGCGGCGCTCGACGAGCTTGTCGAGGTGCAGCTGCGGCGTCGGCTCGAACGGCGACGGCGCGGCGAGCGTCGGGAAGCGCTCGAAGAGCGAGCCGACCTCGCCGTTGGCCGGCACGTGGTCGATGTTGCCCACGACGAACGCGCCGCCGCGCGAGCCGGCCCAGCGGCGCTCGCGGAAGGCGACGATCGCCTCGCGGCTGAACGTGCGCAGGTGGTCCTCGGGGCCCAGGACGGTGCGGCCCAGCGGGTGGTCGCCGAAGGCGGCCTTGTCGATCAGCTCCTCGGCGACGGCCGACGGCTGGTCCTTGTAGCGCTGGATCTCCTGGATGACGACGCCGCGCTCGCGGTCGAGCTCCTCGGCGTCGAGCAGCGGGCGGCCCACGAAGTCGGTGAGCAGGTCGATCGCCTCGACCGCCGCCTCGGCGCGGACGGTGATGTGGAAGGCGACGAGGTCGTGCGAGGTGTAGGCGTTGAGCGTGCCGCCCATGCGCTCGGCCGTCTCGTTGACCTTCTTGTAGTGATCGAACTTCTCCCCGCCCTTGAAGACGAGGTGCTCGAGGAAGTGCGCCATGCCGTTCTCCTCGGGCCGCTCCGTGCGGGCACCGGCGTCGAAGGCGACGAGGATCGTGACCGCGCGCGTGCCGGGCAGGGCGACGCGGTGCAGCGGCAGGCCGTTGGCGAGGGTCTCGCTGGTGATGGTGGGCACCCCAAGCAATCTAGCTTGCACGTGACCGTGCATCGGGAGGGATCGCGGTTCCCGGGGCTAACGTCAGTCAGACCATGGCGATCGTCGAACGCCACAAGGCGGAGCTGGAGCGCAAGGCGGGGCCCGAGGACCGGGCGCCGTCCGTCATCGAGTTCCGCGGCGTGACCAAGTCCTACGGGCCCACCAACGGTGGGCTCGACACCGCGTCCTTCTCGATCCAGCGGGGCGAGTTCGTCTTCCTGGTCGGCTCGACCGGCTCGGGCAAGTCGACGCTCATGCGGCTGCTGATCAAGGAGATCGAGCCGACCGCCGGCACGATCCGCGTCGCCGGCCGCGACCTCTCCGAGATCACGCGCAAGAAGGTCCCGTACTACCGCCGCAACATCGGGATCGTCTTCCAGGACTTCAAGCTGCTCCCCGACCGCACGGTGTACGACAACGTCGCCTACGCGCTCCAGGTCACCGGCCAGGGCCGCAAGGAGATCCGGGCCAAGGTCCCGGACATCCTGCGCCTCACCGGCCTGGCGACCAAGTTGCACTCCTACCCGGACCAGCTCAGCGGGGGCGAGCAGCAGCGCGTCGCCGTGGCGCGCGCGTTCGTCAACCACCCGCCGCTGCTGCTGGCCGACGAGCCGACGGGCAACCTCGACCCCGAGACGTCCGTCGGGATCATGCAGCTGCTCTACCGGATCAACCGCACCGGCACGACCGTGCTCGTCGCCACGCACGACCAGACGATGGTCGACCGCATGCGCCGCCGCGTCCTCGAGCTGCACCAGGGCCGCCTCGTCCGCGACGAGGACAACGCCGGCTACGACGCGCGCACCGACCTCAACACCGCCGAGTTCGGCGCGCTGCTGCGCGAGCCCTCGCCGGAGCCGCGCCGTCGTGCCCGCACCGAGCGCGAGCAGGACAGCGGCGACTTCGACGACATCTTCCCCGACGGCGAGTAGTCCACCATCATGAAGCCCGCCTTCTTCGTCAAGGAGGCGTTCCGCTCGATCTCGCGGAACGCGATCCCGTCCTTCGCCGCCATGGCCTCGGTGCTCGTCACCGTGCTCGTCCTCGGCGTCTTCATCCCGGTCGTCCAGGCGACGACCGGCGCGGCCAACGAGGTGCGCGGCCGCGTGCTCGTCGACGTGTACCTCAAGAAGGACGCGACCAGGACCGACGTCTCCCGCGTGCAGGCGCTGCTCGGCCGCACCGACCACGTCGGCAAGGTCCAGTACGTCTCCAAGGCCCAGGCCTACGCGACCGAGAAGAAGCGCAACCCGGAGGCCTACGAGCTGCTGGGCACCAACCCGCTGCCCGACACCTTCCGCGTCACGCCCGACAAGCCCGACAACGTGGCGGCGCTGCGCAACGCGCTGACCACGCAGGCGGCGGGCGGCGGCCGGATCCCGATCGACGGCGCGATCGACCAGGTCAAGAACCGCAAGGACGAGACCAACAAGATCCTCACGGCCACGCGCGTCGTGAAGCTCGCGATGGGCGGCCTCGCGGTGCTGCTGATCATCGCCTCGATCCTGCTGATCTCCAACACGATCCGCCTGAGCCTCTTCTCGCGCCGGCGCGAGGTCGAGGTCATGAAGCTCGTGGGCGCGACCGACTCCTTCATCCGCTGGCCGTTCGTGATCGAGGGCGTCGTCCTCGGCGCGCTCGGCGGCGTGCTCGCGGTGCTGCTGCTCGGGATCGGCAAGGTCGCGTTCCTCGACCCGCTGGCCTCGGACTTCGCGCTGATCGCCGCGCCGCAGACGATCGGCTTCGCGCTGCTCGCGATCGTCCTGCTGGTCGCCAGCGTCGGCGTGAGCGCGGTCGGCTCGAGCCTGTCGCTGCGCAAGTTCCTGCGCGTCTGAGGGCGCGTGCGGCATAGGCTGCGGGGATGGACCTCGCAGACCGGTACGCCACCGTCAACGGGGTGCGCCTCCACTACGTCGAGGCGGGCTCCGGGCCGCTCGTCGTGCTGCTGCACGGCTTCCCCGAGTTCTGGTGGTCGTGGCGCAAGCAGATCCCCGCGCTGGTCGACGCCGGCTTCCGCGTCGTGGCGCTCGACATGCGCGGCTACGCGGAGTCCGAGAAGCCGCCGCGCTGGCAGGACTACCGGCTCGAGCTGCTCGCCGGCGACGTCGCCGCGCTGATCGCGGAGCTCGGCGAGGAGCGCGCGCACGTCGTCGGCCACGACTGGGGCGCGGCGGTCGCGTGGGCGGTCGCGACGCTGCACCCCGAGCGCGTCGACCGGCTCGCGGCGCTCAACGTCCCGCACCCGGAGCGGATGCTGCACTTCCTGCGGACCTCGCCGGGGCAGCTGCGGCGCAGCTGGTACATGTTCTTCTTCCAGCTCCCGTGGCTGCCCGAGCGCCTGCTGCGCCGCGGCGGGCGCAAGGCGCTCGAGCGGGTCTACGGCGACGCCCGCCCGGGCGCGTTCACCGCCGAGGACCTCGCCCGCTACGAGGCGGCGCTGCTCGGGCCCGACGGTCTGCGCGGGCCCATCAACTACTACCGCGCGGCGCTGCGCCAGTCGCCGCGGCGGGCGAAGGAGCAGTTCACGCCGATCTCCGCGCCGACGCTCGTGATCTGGGGCCAGCAGGACCGCCACCTGCTCGAGGCGATGGCCGACCCGGACCCGCGGCTCGTGCCCGACGTGCGCGTCGAGAGGCTGCCGGACGCGAGCCACTGGGTGCACCACGACGAGCCCGAGCGCGTCAACGCGCTGCTGGTCGCGCACCTGCGCCCCTAGCGGCCGCGCGGCCTAGCCTGTCCTCACACATGATCCGCCGTGCCCTTGTCGCCCTGGTCCTCTGCCTGGTCCTGCTCTTCGCCGGGATCTACCTCGGCGGCCATCCCAACGGCCTGCCGGACTTCCTGCGCGACCCGCTGGTCGGCGACCGGGACACGCGCGTCGTCAACGAGGCGATCGACACCGTCAACGACACGTACTACCGCAAGATCCCCAAGAAGGACTTGTCCAACAAGGCGATCGCCGGGATCGTCAGCTCGCTCGACGACCGGTTCTCCAACTACTTCGATCCCAAGTCCTACGCCAAGTTCCAGATGCAGCAGAGCGGCGAGTTCGCGGGGATCGGCGTGCAGGTCACGCGCGTCACCGAGGGCTTGAGGATCGTGGAGGTCTACGACGGCTCGCCGGCCAAGGAGGCCAAGCTCGCTGCGGGCGACGTCGTCGTCGCGGTCGACGGCCAGCCGCTGAAGGGCAAGACGAGCGACGCGTCGGTCGCGCTGATCCAGGGGCGGATCGGGACGGGCGTGAAGCTGACGGTCAGCCACGGCGGCAAGCGCCGGACGGTCACCCTGCAGCGCTCGACGATCTCGGTCCCCGCCGTCACCTCCTCGGAGAAGACGGTCAAGGGGAAGAAGCTCGGGGTCGTCCGCCTCGACCAGTTCTCCTCGGGCGCGCACGGCGAGGTCAGCGCGGCGCTGCGCAAGCAGCTGAAGGACGGCGCGAAGGGCATCGTCTTCGACCTGCGCGGCAACCCGGGCGGGCTCGTGACCGAGGCGCAGCTCGTCGCCAGCGCGTTCCTCTCCGACGGCAAGATCGTCACGACCAAGGGCCGCTCGGTGCCGTCGCGGACGCTGAGCGCGGTCGGCGACCCGGTCGCGCCGAAGACGCCGCTCGTCGTCCTGGTCGACCGCAACAGCGCGAGCGCGGCGGAGATCGTCGCGGGCGCCCTGCAGGACCGCAAGCGGGCGAAGCTCGTGGGCACGCGGACGTTCGGCAAGGGCGTCTTCCAGGAGGTGCTGGAGCTCTCCAACGGCGGCGCGCTCGACATCACCGCGGGGCAGTACTTCCTGCCGTCGGGGCGCAACCTCGGCGGCGCGGGCGTCTCGACGGGCAGCGGCCTGACGCCGGACGTCGCCGCGAGCGACGACCCGAAGACGACGAAGGTCGACGAGGGGCTCGACAAGGCGCTCGACGTGCTGGCGGCCGAGACGCGATGAGCCCGCGGGGCGGGCCGCGGCACGGGCGGCGACCGCCGCCGCGCTCGCCAGCGCCGGTGGACACGGGCGAGCGGTTCACGGTCGGCGTGCTCGCCAAGCGCGGGCGGCTGCTGGTCGCCGAG
>JAOPZG010000335.1 GCA_025964215.1 Conexibacter sp. | reverse complement strand
ACGCGGCGGGGGCGGGCGCGCCGCGCAGCTGCGCCGCGGCGTCCTCGGGCGCGACGACGTTGAGGGACACGCCGGTCCCGAGCTCCAGGCCGGCGAGGTGCGTGAGCCGCGGCAGGACGTCGATCCGCCAGCAGAAGTGCTCGGCCCCGCGGGGCGCGGTCCGGACCCAGAGGTTGAGCGGCGGCAGGAAGCCGAGGACGCGGCCGAGGCGGTTGAGCGCGTCGTGCAGCAGCGCGGCGCCGAGCGGGCCGTCGTCCTCGAAGCGCGCGCGGGGCCGCCGCGGCGCCAGCAGCATCTGGAACGGCAGCCGGGCCGCGTAGGGGGAGAGCAGGACGGCCTCGTCGTCGATCGCGATCAGCCGCTCGCGCTGGCGGACCTCCTCGGCGACGAGGTCCTGGAGCAGGTTGCCGCCCATGGTGCGGGTGGCGTGCGCGGTGAAGCGCTCGCGCTCGCGGGCGACCTGCGCGGGGACGAAGTCCAGCGCGAGGAGCTGCGCGTGGGTGTGCGGGAGCGACGCGCCGCCCTCGGTCCGCTCGTTGACGAGCAGGTGGACGTAGGCCGCGTCCGCGTTCGCGCGCATGCGCGCGCGCCACACCTCCATCGCGGCGGCGACCTGGTCGGCGGTCAGCTGCGCGAGCGAGGTGACGGCGTCGGGCGCGTTGACGATGACCTCGTGCGCGCCGGCCGCGGCGGTGGCCGTGAAGAGGTCGGGCGCGTGGGAGCGCTCGGGCGCGGGCGCGCCGGCGGTGAGGGCGGGGTAGCGGTTGGGGACGACGCGGACGCGCCAGCCCGGACCGTCCGGCGTGCTCCCCTCGGCGCGGTCGGCGTGCAGCTCCGGCGGAGTGCGGTCCTCGTGGCCGGGCGCGAAGGGGTCTTGCGCCGGGTCGATGGGCGCGGCGTCGCCGCCGACCTGCCCTCCGCCCGGGCGGTCCGCGCGCTCCGCCGCGACGATCGTCTTCAGGCCGGTGAGCGGATCGACGCGGACCTCGTTCACGACGGCTGCCCGAGGGCGTAGCGCTTGATGTCGGCGGCGAAGCCGGCATCGCTCGTGTACGGCCCCTGGTGGATGTACTTCACCTTGCCCGCGGCGTCGTAGTAGATGGTGGTGGGGAACGCGCGGCCGATCCCGAGCGACTGCGCGATCCGCGAGTTGCGGTCGACCAGGCTCGGGTAGGTCACCGGGAAGTGCCGCAGGAACTTCGACGCGTCCGCGTCGTTGTCGGAGGCGTCGAGGCCCACGAAGGCCACGCGCTTGCCGAACGCCACGCTCGTGCTCTGGAGCACGGGGAACTCGCCGCGGCATGGTCCGCACCAGGACGCCCACTTGTTGACCACGATCGGATGGCCCCGCAGCCCCGCGATCTCCTTCGCGTACACCGTCTTCGACGCCGGGATGAGCGTGTTGGAGCGGTCGTGCAGGACGGCGAGGGGCCCCGGCGCGCCAGCAAGGGCGCGGCGCGCGGCGGCGAGGTCGAACGTGTCGGGCTTCGGCGCGCTGGTGTTCGTCTTGGTCTGCGAGAGGCCGATGACGACCACCACGACCACCGCGACGGCGCCGAGGAGGGACAGGAGACGGCCGCGCGACATGGTCGAAGGGTGGCAGGTCTGTGGACCGGCCGGTCGATCAGGTATCCTTGCGGCACGAGGCGAGGGTGCAGCTGCTGGTGGTAGGGAGGTCCCTCGCGTCGATCGGTCGCACGCCGACCGTTTAGCGCACGTCCGCCGCTCCGGTCTTTCGCGGACGCTTCTCACGAAGAGTTGAGCCGTTCCATGGCTGATCCCACGACGCCGGCCGTCGAGGCCGCATCCGTTCCCGATCCCACCCTCGTCGCACGCGCCGAGGCGTTCACCCGTGAGCGCTTCGTCCACGAGGGTGAGGACGTCGCCGTCGCCCTCGCACCGGGCGGCGCGCGCCGCCGTGCGCTCGACGCCGCCCTCGCGGAGATCGAGCGCGGGGAGAAGGTCCCGACGACGAAGTGGCGGCGCCGCTACGCGCTGCTGCTCGGCCTCGAGCGCGTGCTCTCCGAGGACGAGCCCATCCTGGCCGACGGGACGCACCTCAACCCGCACCAGGTCGACGCGCTCTCCGGCACGCTGGTCGCGCTGCTGGCCTCGACGCAGAAGGGGCTCGCCGGCGAGCCCGTCGAGTCCGCCGCGCCGGTGCTGGCCGTCGAGCCGGAGGAGCTGCCGGAGCCCGAGGCGGCGGAGCCGGAGCCCGACGAGCACGACGACGACGAGCCCGATCCCGACCTCGACGAGCACGACGACGACGAGGACGACGAGCCCGAGGACCGCACCCCGGTCGACATCGAGATCGAGGGCCTCGACGACGAGGACGACGACGAGCCCGACGAGCCCGCCGAGGAGGAGTCCTACGACGACGACGCCGAGGAGGACGTCGACGAGGACATCGAGGAGGGCGCGGCCGACGACCCCAACGCCGACAAGCGCTTCTGGTTCGAGCACGCGACCGGCGCGGGCAAGACCGTCGCCGCGATGGGCTTCGTGGAGGCCACCCGCACCGGCGGCGTCCTGATCCTCACCCACCGCCGCAACCTCGTCGACCAGTTCCTGGGCGAGCTCCATACGCGCGGCTACGGCAAGCGCGAGTCCCCGCCGCTGCTCGACGGCGAGGGCACGGGCCGCCTCGACGGTCCCGTCACCGTCGAGACCTACCAGTGGTTCGTCCGCAACGCCGGCCGCATCTCCGACGCCTACACCATCGTCATCTGCGACGAGGCGCACACCGCGCTGGGCGAGAAGACCTCCGCCGCGATCCGCGCCTGGACCGGCCCGATCTTCGTCGGCATGACCGCCACGGGCGCGCTGATCGCCCGCCACGTCACCGACCTCTTCCCGACCCAGACCTCGCGCTTCGACCTCGCGCAGGCCGCCCGCCGCGGCGTCATCGCGCCGCTGCGCTCGATCCGGATCCCGCCGGGCCCCGGCGTGCGCACGATCGCCAAGGTCCCGCTGCGCAAGGGCGAGGTCGACGTCGAGTTCGACCAGGAGATGCTGGCCGAGCTGCTCGACCAGGCGCCGTTCAACCTGGCGATCGCCGACCTCTACAAGACGCGCTTCAACGGCGTGCCGGGCGTCGTCTACGCCGCGGGCGTCAAGCACGCGATGAACGTGGCGGAGGCCTTCCGACAGTT
>JAOPZG010000309.1 GCA_025964215.1 Conexibacter sp. | reverse complement strand
ACGCGGCGTGGCTGGCCGCCGCGCTGCGCGATCCGGCGGCGCGGGCGATCGTCGTGGGGCGCGCGGGGGCGCATCCGGAGCTGGTGCCGCTGGCCCCCGGCGACGCGGATGGCGATGAGGCGATCTTCCTCGGCGTGGGGCCGGACGGCCCGGTCTTCGCGATCGAGCGGGAGGACGTGCCGCTCACGGGCCTGCGCGACCTCGCGGTCTCGCTGCCGGGCGAGCAGCTCGGCACGATCGCCTACGCGACGGGCCTGGCCAACTGGGCGCGCGCGACGCGCTTCTGCGGGATCTGCGGCGCGGCGACCGCGCCGGGGGAGGGTGGCCACGTGCGCATCTGCGCCAACGGCCACAGCCACCACCCGCGCACCGATCCGGTCGTGATCATGCTCGTCACCGACGGCGACCGCTGCCTGATGGGCCGCCAAGCCGCGTGGCCGGCGGGCCGCTACAGCGCGCTCGCGGGCTTCGTCGAGCCGGGCGAGCGGCTGGAGGACGCGGTCGCGCGCGAGGTGCTCGAGGAGTCCGGCGTGGTCGTGCAGGACGTCCGCTACCTGGAGTCCCAGCCGTGGCCGTTCCCGGTCTCGCTGATGCTCGGCTTCCACGCGACGTACGTCAGCGGCGAGCCGATCCCGGGCGACGGCGAGCTCGAGGACGTCCGCTGGTACTCGCGCGACGAGGTCGCCGCGGCGATCACGAGCGAGACGGACTGGATCGACGGTCCCGACAGCGACCGCCTCATGGTGCCGCCACCCACCGCGATCGCGCGCCTGCTGCTGGACCGCTGGGTCGCCGGGTAGGGCGTAGGCCATGCCCCGACTGCCCGGCCGCAAGGCCGTCCCCTGGATGCTCGTGCTGGACGCCGCGATGGTCATGCGGACCCACTGGGGAAGGTTGGACGACCGCGACCGCCACGAGCTGGCGCGGATCGTCAAGAAGTCCCACGGGCTCCCGAACAACCTGACGAAGAACGAGCGCGCGGAGCTGGCGCGGATCGTGCGCCATCTCGACCTGATCACGGCGGGGCGCAAGCTGCTGCCGTTCCACGGGGGCGTGCGGCGGGGGCGTCGGTAGGTCGGTGGTGCCAGCGCGGTTGCGTTGGGCGGCTCGCGGCACGAGGTCCGGCCCCGAATCGCCGCAACCTCACCGCGCCGCCGCCACGATGTTCAGCCGCACGTAGTCGTGGACCGGGTCCGGCCCCATCGCCTCGGCGACCTCATCGACGAAGCCGTCGCGCAGCTCCTCCGGCAGCCGCTCCAGGTGCGAGCCGAGCGAGACGGTGCGGAGGAAGTCGCGCAGCGGCGCCGGGCGTTGTGGCGAGTCCTCCAGCCACACGCGCTCCACCGCGAAGCCCGCGGCCTCCAGGCGCTCCACCGTCTCCTCCGGCGCCGCGAAGTTCCACGGCCCCGGCCAGTCCCCGAGGAACGGGGCGTACGGCTCGCGGACCGCGACCGCGCCGGCCGCGCGCACGACGTTCGAGACGTTCCCGCGCCCGCCGCACTGGGCGACGAACGGCGCGCCCGGCTTCAGCGCGGCGCGGATCCGCGTGAAGAGCAGCTGATGGTCCTTGATCCAGTGGAAGGTCGCGGAGGAGATCGCCGCGTCGGCCGGCGGCGCGACCGCGAGCGCCAGCAGGTCCTGCCGGGCGAACGACGCGCGCGGGTCCGCGCCGAGGCGCCGCGTGGCCTCGGCGACCATCTGGACCGAGCCGTCGATCCCGATCGCGCGGCCCTCGGGCCCGAGCCGCTCCAGGAGCTGCTCGGTCGCGCGGCCGGTGCCGCAGCCGAGGTCGAGCACGGTCTCGTCGCCGCGCAGCGGCAGCCGGCCGAGGATCTGGGCGCCCCAGGACTGGTGCGGCGTCGCGAGACCGTGGTAGCTGCCGGCGTCCCACTCGCGCGGTCCGTCAGGGGAGGTCATGGTCCAAAACCCTAGACTGCGACGCTTCATGAGCCTGAAGGACCGCAAGCGCTTCGAGCCCTCGGAGGTCGAGCCGCGCATCGTCGCGCGCTGGCTGGAGTCCGGGATCTTCCACCCCGAGCCCGAGGGCTCGCCGGCGGAGAACTTCTCGATCGCGATCCCGCCGCCGAACGTCACCGGCGCGCTGCACATGGGCCACGCGCTCAACGGCGCCGTGCAGGACACGCTGATCCGCGCCGTGCGCCAGCAGGGCCGCCGCGCGAAGTGGATCCTCGGCACCGACCACGCCGGCATCGCGACGCAGACGCAGGTCGAGAAGCGGCTGGTCTCGGAGGGCACGAGCCGCGAGGCGCTCGGCCGCCCCGCGTTCATCGCGAAGACGTGGGAGTGGCGCGAGGAGTTCGGCGGCACGATCATCGAGCAGTTCAAGCGGCTCGGCGCGTCCCTCGACTACGAGCAGGAGCGCTTCACGCTCGACGAGCGCTACGTCCAGGCCGTGTTGAAGGTCTTCGTCGACCTGTACGACAAGGGCTGGATCTACCGCGACAACTACATGGTCAACTGGGACCCGGGCTCCGGCTCGGCGATCAGCGACCTGGAGGTCGAGGAGCGCGAGGCCCACGACACGCTCTTCCACATCGCCTACCCGCTGAGCGACGGCACCGGCGAGGTCGTCGTCGCGACCGTGCGGCCGGAGACGATGCTCGCCGACGTCGCGGTCGCCGTGCACCCGGACGACGAGCGCTACAAGGACCTCGTCGGCAAGACCGTCACGCTGCCGCTCGTCGGCCGCGAGCTGCCGATCATCGCCGACGAGTACGTCAAGACCGACTTCGGCACCGGCTGCCTGAAGATCACGCCGGGCCACGACCCCAACGACTTCGAGATCGGCCGCAAGCACG
>JAOPZG010000248.1 GCA_025964215.1 Conexibacter sp. | reverse complement strand
GCGCGGGAGCGCGCCACCGCGGCGCTGCTGGACTACTACGCGTTCGCCGGCGGCCCGGCGCACGTGCTGCCCGGCGACGCCCTCGCGCACGTCGACCCGGCGCTGATCGCGCAGACCGCGCTGACCTCCGAGGCCGCCGTCCTCGGCGCGCGCGACGCCTTCGCCGGCGCCGGCTGCGACGAGCTGATCCTCCTGCCGACGCAGGCCGGCGTCGAGCAGGTCGAGCTGCTGGCCGCGGCCGCCGGCTGCGTCGCGCGCGCCTGAGCCCGCGAGGGCTACTGCACCCAGCGCACGGTGCGGAAGACGTGCTCGGCGAAGCGCGTGTCGCTGTAGTCCTGGGCCTCCTGCAGGTGCGTGCGCATCGCGGCGGCGGCAGCGTCGCCGTCGCGGGCCTCCAGCGCGGCGATGATCCGCTCGTGGGCCCGCGCGATCGCCAGGATCTCGCGCGCGGAGTAGCGGATGCCGATCGCCTGCCCGTCGCCGATGACGCCGAGCGTCTCGCAGAAGATCCGCAGGACGATCGACCCGCAGTGCGCGGCGATCAGCGCGTGGAAGCGGCGGTTGCCGTGGCCGAAGGCCTCCATGTCGGAGGGCCGGACGGTCATCGCCGCGTTGGCCTCCTCCAGGGCGCGCAGCGCCGCGGCGGGCATCAGCTCCGCTGCGGCGCGCGCGACCGCCGGCTCCAGCAGGCTGCGCGCGCTCATCACCTGCGAGAAGCTCGCGCCCTCGAACTGCAGCAGCAGCGTCAGCGCCTCGGCCAGGTCGGCCGGGCGCGGGCGCCGCACGACCGGCCCGCCGCCGGGGCCCGAGCGGATCGTCAGGACCCCGCGCGTCTCCAGCAGGCGCAGCGCCTCGCGCATCGTGGTGCGGCCCACGCCCATCGACTTGGCGACCGCGTTCTCGGTCTCCAGCGACGTCCCCTCGGGGAGCCGCGCGTCGACGATGTAGGCCGCGAGGTCGCGAGCCACGATCTCCGAGGACTTCGGTTGGCGCGGGCGGGTGCCGAGCGCCAGTCGCGCCCGAGCCCCGGTCGACATCGGCTCCGTCAGCCCGTGATCGCCGGGAAGTTCGGGTGCTCCAGCGGCTCGTTGACCTTGAGGCCGAGGCCGTCCATCCGGTGGCACGGCATGCCGGTGTACAGCGCGTCGCGGTTGAACCAGCTCACCGTGTAGACCCAGCGCGTGGAGTCGGTCTCGTTGGCCGGCGCGTAGTGCAGGGTCATGCGGTCGTGGACGGTGACGTCGCCGGGCTTGAGGTGCAGCGGCTCGGACATCGTGTGGCCCTCGCCGAGGTCGGGGAAGTGGTCGAGGATGTCGTAGCCGTCGGTCCGGTGCACGAAGCGCCCGAGCAGGCCCGCGCGGTGCGAGCCGTTGAGGAAGCGCATCGTGCCCTTCTCCGGCGGGCAGTCGACGAGCGGCATCCAGAACAGCAGCGTGCCCTGGCGGTCGAACGGGTGGTAGGAGAAGTCCTGGTGCCACGGCGTGTGGCCGCCGCCGTCGGCCGACGGCTCCTTGCACAGCGCCTTGTCCTCGTAGAACCGCTCGGGCCGGCCCATCAGCTCGCGGGCGGCCGTGGCCATGCCGAGCGAGTGGCTGAAGGCGCCGAACAGCTCGTCGGCCTTCGAGGCGTCCTCGTAGGCCTTGAACATCTTGACGCCGGCACCCTGGAACGGGTTCGCCGTGTCGACCGGCGCGGCCATGAGCACCTTCAGGCGCTCCAGCAGCTCACCCGAGAGCTCGGGGTCGTACAAGCCCTCGAGCTTGACCCAGCCGTTCTTGCGGAAGGTGGCGACCTCATCCGCGGTGACCGCGCGAACGGAGTCGACCAGGTGGGCAGCCTGCGTGGACATTCAATGACCTCCATCAAGTCTTACGTTGTGTATCGTGGTTAACGTAGGCATCTTCAGAGGCGCCGTCAAGCGTCCCGGGTCAAGGCGAGTGAGCATGTGAGCTGGTCCCCTCCGCAGTACCACGTCAACGACGACGGCAAGGTGGTCGACGCGACCCCGCCGGAGCTCCACAACTGGGGGCGCTGGGGCGCCGGCGACCAGCGCGGCACGGCCAACCTGCTCACCTCCGAGCGGGTCGCCGCCGCGGCGCAGCTGATCCAGACGGGCGAGCGCCACTCGCTTGCGATCTCGATCGACGGCCGCGCGCCTGGGCACCCCAGCCGCCTGCGGCCCACGCGGCTGAACTCGCTGACCGGCACCGACTACCTGTCGGGCTTCAGCATCCCCGCGCCGGCGTTCATCGCCGGGGTGAAGTTCACCGACGACGTGCTGATCATGAACGTCCAGGGCTCCACGCAGTGGGACGGCCTGGCCCACGTGATCCGCGACGAGACGATGTACAACGGCTTCTGGGGCGGCACCGTCACCGCCGCCGCCGGCGCGGCCTTCAACGGCATCCACCACCTGCGCGAGAGCATGGTCGGCCGCGGGGTCCTGCTCGACGTCTGCGCCGCCCAGGGCGGCGCGCCGCTGGCGCCCGGCACGGTGATCACCGCCGCGATGCTCGACGACGCCGCCGCCGGCCAGGGCGTCGAGCTGCGCGCCGGCGACATGCTGCTGGTCCGCACCGGCTACCTCGGCGCCTGGTACGCCACGCCGCCGGCGGAGCGCTCGCCCACCTGGTTCGAGGAGGAGCCGGGCCTCGGGCTCGACACGCTGCCGTGGCTGCACGAGCACGACGTCGCCGCCGTCGCCTGCGACAACTGGGGCGTCGAGGCGGTTCCGTTCGAGCAGCCCGACGGCCCGTCGATGCCCTTCCACCAGACGGCGATCCCCGGCCTCGGCCTGACCCTCGGCGAGTACTTCTGGCTCGACGACCTGGCCGCGGCCTGCGCCGCCGACGGCCGCTGGGACTGCTTCCTCGCGGCACAGCCGCTCAACCTGACCAATGCCTCAGGCACCATGCTCAACCCGATCGCGATCCGGTGACCACCATGACCACCATTCCCCAGAACGTTGACATCGCCGTCGTCGGCTACGGCCCGACCGGCTTGGCCGCGAGCTCGCTGCTCGCCGCCCTCGGCCACCGCGTGGCCGTCTTCGAGCGCTGGCCGAGCCTCTACGGCCAGCCGCGGCTCGTGAACCTCGACGCCGAGGCGGCCCGCATCGTCCAGGCCGCCGGCGACATCGAGAGCGCCCTGCGCGAGTCGACCGCGTTCCAGCGCTACTTCTTCAAGAACGCCGCGGGCCAGACGCTCGTCGACATGGACTGGTCGGGCACCGCCGCCTCCGGCTTCGCGAGCCACCTCTCCATGTACCAGCCCTACGTCGAGGACGCGATCGACGCGCGCGGCCGCGAGCGCGGCGCGATCATCCTGCAGGGCCACCAGGTCATCGGCTTCGAGCAGGACGACGACGGCGTCACCATCACCTCCGAGCCGCGCGACGGCGGCGAGCCGTCGACGACGCGCGCCACGTGGCTGATCGCCGCCGACGGCGCCAAGAGCACGATCCGCGAGCTGCTCGGCGTCCCGCGCGAGGACCTGGGGATGCGCAGCGCCTTCCTCAACCTCGACACGATCGTCAAGCGCCCGCTGGCCGGGACCGACACCTACCGCTTCGACGCTCCGACGGTCGTCACCGCGCCGCCGCGGATGCACGTGATCGTCCCGATCGGGACGCGCCGCCTGCGGCTCGAGCTCGAGGTCCTCGACGACGACGACCGCGAGGCGCTGCTGCGTCCCGAGGCGGCGTGGTCGTTCTTGCGCGACTGGCACGACCTCGGGCCCGACGACGTCGAGATCTACCGCCAGGTGAT
Organism: Conexibacter sp.; assembly: GCA_025964215.1. GTDB lineage: Bacteria > Actinomycetota > Thermoleophilia > Solirubrobacterales > Solirubrobacteraceae > Baekduia. The sequence continues at coordinate 6,396 of JAOPZG010000248.1, read as the reverse complement.
CTACGAGTTCGACAGCCAGCTCGCCAACGAGTGGCGCCACGGGCGGATCTTCCTCGCCGGCGACGCGGCCCATCAGATGGCGCCGTTCCTCGGCCAGGGCGCGTGCTCGGGCCTGCGCGACGCGATCAACCTCGCGTGGCGCTTCGACCTCGTCCTGCGCGGCGTCTGCGACGACGGCCTGCTCGACGGCTACCAGGCCGAGCGCCTCCCGCACGTCAAGACGCAGATCCTGATCTCCGCCGGGCTCGGCCAGATGGCGACCGAGACCGACCCCGAGAAGGCCAAGCTGCGCGACGAGGGCTTCCTCAGCGGCGCGGCGGGCGACGTCCCGCCCGACCCGATCCTCGCCGACGGCGTGCTGCAGCGCGACGCCGACGGCGCCCCGACGGCCCTGGCCGGCCAGCTCGGCCCGCAAGCCACCGTCTCGGTCGACGGGCGCGCCGGCCGGGCCGACGACATCCTCGGCTTCGGCTTCACGCTGCTCTCCCGCGGCCTGGAGCCGCTCGCCGGGCTGACCGACGAGCACCGCGCGTTCCTCGACGCCCTCGGCGCCCACGCGGTCGGCCTCAACGCCGATCCGGCCACGTCGATGGTCCGCGACGTCGACGGGACCTACACGCGCTTCTTCGACGAGCACGGCGTCGTCGCGGTCCTGGTCCGCCCGGACTTCAGCATCTTCGGCGCGGCCGCGACCAACGCCGACGTCCCCGGCCTGGTCGACGCCCTCAAGGAGCAGCTCGGCGCGCGGGTGGCCGCATGAGCGCAGGGCGGCTGGACGGCAAGGTCGCCCTGATCACCGGCACCGGCGGCGGGATGGGCGCGAGCGCGGCGGCGCTGTTCGCGGCCGAGGGCGCGCGCGTCGTCGGCTGCGACGTGCTGGTCGACGGCGCGCGCGAGACCGTCGAGCGCGTCCGGGCGGCCGGCGGCGAGATGGTCTCGCTGGAGCCGTGCGACCTCACCGACGCCGCGCAGGCCAAGGCGCTCGTCGCGCTCGCCCTCGACACCTACGGCGGCGTGGACGTCGTCTACAACAACGCCGCCACCGCGCGCTTCAACACGGTCGCCGACATGACCTTCGAGGAGTGGGAGCACACGATCGCGGGCGAGCTGCACCTCGTCTTCCACCTCTGCTCGGCGGTCTGGCCGCACCTCGTCGCGCGCGGCGGCGGCTCGATCATCTCCACCGCCTCGGTCGCCGGCCACCGCGGCTCGGCGATCAACGGCATCCTCGCCCACAGCACGGGCAAGGGCGGGCTGATCGCGATGTCGCGCCAGCTCGCCGCCGAGGGCGGGGCCCACGGCATCCGCTCCAACACCATCTCCCCCGGCATCGTCATGAGCCCGGCGACCGAGTCCCGGCTCGACGACGCCGACTGGCACGAGTCGCAGCTGGCGACCGTGATGCTGGGCCGCCTCGGCCGCGTCGACGACGTGGCCAAGGCCGCGCTCTTCCTCGCCTCCGACGACGCCTCTTGGATCACCGGCGTCGACCTGCGGGTCGACGGCGGCATGGTCGCCTGGTCGCCGCGAGCGCGGCCGGCGGCGGCCTAGGCGGAGGTCGCGCCGCCGGCGGCGGCCCGCGCGTCGCCGAAGAGGAACGAGTGGAAGCGGCCCTCCGGGTCCCACGTGGCGCGCAGCGCTTCGAGGCGCGCCGCGTTCTCGTCGGTCATGTAGCGCGCGTCGGGCCGGCCGAGCAGGTTCTCGTCGGCCAGCTGGATCCCCTTGGAGAGGTGGTCGAGGCGGCGCATGTGCTCGCCCGGCCAGGCCGCGACCTCGGCCTCGTCGGCCGGGTCGGCCCAGCCCGAGAAGGGCGAGATGTAGTGCTTGCCGGTGACCGACAGCGCGACGCCGTCGAGCGCTTGCGGGACCCACGGCCACCAGAGCACGTAGGACCAGCGCGTCGGCATGTCGCGCACCATCTCCAGGAAGGCCGGGACGAGCTCGTCGGCGCCGTCGTCGGACCACAGGCTGTCGCCCGCGTAGGCGACCTCGGGCCGCGCGTAGGAGTCGACCAGCTCGTAGAGCTCGTCGAGCGTCGACGGCACGCAGGCCTCGACGACCAGCGCCTTGTCGCGCACCGGCGCCGTCTCGAGCAGGCGCAACGCGGCGACCGACTCCTCCTCGCTGTCGAAGAGCGCGAAGCCGATGACCATGATCATGGCGTCGCCCTCGGCGGCCGGCGAGGCGTCAGGGTTGCGCGGGAAGGACCCCAGGAACTGCAGCTCCAGCGCGGCCGGCCACTCCGGCTGCATCGCGTGGGCCCAGCGCATCAGCTCCTCGGCCTCGTCCAGCGAGTAGGCGTAGATGCTGCGCATCATCGACGCGGGCCGCGGATGGCAGCGCAGGTGGTAGCCCACGACGACGCCGAAGAAGCCGGAGCCCGCGCCGCGCGCGGCCCACAGCAGGTCGGGGTTCTCGGTCTCCGACGCGTGGACGAGCTCGCCGTCGGCGGTCACGACGTCGACCGCCGTCACGCTCATGCACGCCGGGCCGAGCGCCCGCGACGTCCAGCCCCAGCCGCCCTGCAGCAGGAAGCCGCCCAGCGCGATCGTGGGGCAGTGGCCGGTCGGGAAGAACAGGCCGTGCTCGGCCAGGCCCTCGTTGAGGTCGCGGCCCTTGGCGCCCGGCTCGACCATCGCCGTGCCGGCGTCCGCGTCGACCGCCCACGCGCCGAGGCCGGAGAGGTCGATCAGCAGCCCGCCGTCGCGCACGCTGGAGGCGGTCCAGCTGTGCCCGCCCGAGCGCGCCTTGACCTTCAGGCCACGCTCGCGCGCGAGCCGCACGGCGTCGACGACGTCCTGCCGGCCCTGCGCGAACGCGATGCCGTCCGGGTACCGGTCGGGCTTGCGCGCGTGCCAGACGACGTCCAGCCGCGCCTGCTCGTAGCCCTCGTCGCCGCGCCAGAGGATCCGCATGGCCTAGGCCGCCTCGACTTCGATCAGCTTGACCTTGTGCGCCGTCCGGGGCAGCGAGCCCTCGGGGATCGCCTCGACCTGCGGCGTCACCGAGAAGCGCGTGTGCATGCGCCGCACGAGCTCCTCGACCGCGCCGTCGGCCGCCCCGTCGCTGACCTCGACGCGCATCCGCAGCGGCGGCTCGACCTTCGGCCCGGGCGTGCCGAGCACGATCCGGAAGTGGCCGGTGAGCTGCGGGCGCAGCTCGAACATCAGGTTCTGGATCGCGGCCGGGTAGAGCTTGACGCCCTTGATGATGAGCATGTCGTCGGTGCGCCCGATGACGTGCGCGCGCGGCGCGTCGAGGCCGCACTCGCAGACGCCGGTGCGGATCTCGTAGACGTCGCCGACCGAGGCGCGGAGCTGGGGCTGGGCCTGCCAGTCCAGCGTCGTCTTGACGCGCACGCCGATCGCGCCGTCGACCATCGGGACCGGTGCGCCCGTGTCGGGGTCGATCAGCTGCTGGATCGAGTGGTCGTCGCCGAGCAGGTGCATGCCGGCGTGCGCCGAGCACGACGCGTTCATCACGCCGTGGACGCCGCCGAGCACGTCGGTGACGCTCGCCCCGCCGAAGCCGTCGCTCAGCCGCGCCCGCACCTCGGGCAGCCCCGCGCCGGGCTCGCCGGCGCAGAAGATGTGGCGGACGCCGAGGTCGGCGAGCTCGCCCTTCTCGGCGAGGTACTCGCCGTAGGACGGCGTGCAGCAGATCGCGACCGGGCGCACCTGGCGCGCGATCCGGATCAGCTTCTCGGAGCCCGCCTCGGCGCCGACCGGGACCGGCCGCGCGCCCATCCGCTCCAGCGCCCGGATGATCGGGACGCCGGCCAGGAACATCGACATCCCGAACGCGTGCAGGACCGTGTCGCCCGGGCGCACGCCGCCGAGCCGGAAGGCGCGGGCCCAGAGCTCGTCGGTGATCGCGATGTCGCTCTTGGTGAACGCGTAGTAGGTCGGGTCGCCGGTCGTCCCGGAGGTCGACGCCACGCCGACGACGTCCTCCAGCGGCGCGCAGAGGTGCTCGCCGTACGGGTGGCCCGACTCGGCCAGCGACCGCGCGCGCAGCGTGATCTCGGCCTCCTTGTCGACCAGGACGGGCAGCGCCGAGAGGTCCTCCAGGCTGCGGATCTCCTCCGGCGCGACGCCGAGCTCGTCGAGCTGGCGGCGGTAGTGCTCAGAGCCGTCGTAGCAGTGGCGCGCGGTGCGCGTGAGCAGCGTGGCGAGGTCGGCGGGGCGCGCTCCGGCGATCATGCGCGCGCCGCCGTCTCGCGCGCGACGGGCTGGAGCCCGTGCTCGCGGAAGTCGCCCAGGTCGTGCCGCGTCCAGAGGCTGAAGAAGCGCGGGTCCTCGCGCTCCCAGCGGCCGGGCTCGAACGTGGCCTCGTCGTAGATCCGTTGCATATCTGAGTAGTACTCGACGATCAGCGATCCGAAGTCGACGAAGTAGGCGGCGACGTTGCGTCCGACGCCGTGGCGCACGGGGCCCCAGATGAGATGGCGGTCGTGGTCGTCGAGCACGTCGCCGAGGCGCGCGAGGTCGGCGATGCCCTCGACCTCCCACGCCATGTGATGCACGCGCGTGGGCTCGGCCTGGCCGACGCCGATGCCGTGGTGGTCGGCGTTGCAGCGCAGGAACGCGCCCGCGCCGACGTGGTCGGAGATCCGGAAGTCGAGCAGGCGCTGCAGGAAGACGACCAGGCCCGCCGGGTCGGCGACGTAGAGGTTGACGTGGCCGAAGCGCGTCGGCCGGATGCCGGTCGGGGCGTAGCGCGGCTGGTCGCGGCGCATCCCGGTGTAGACCTCGAAGGTGAAGCCCTCCGGGCCCTGGAAGGCGAGCCCCTCGGCGATCCCCGCGTCCAGCGGCGCGTCGGAGACGAGCGGGATGCCCTCGGCCTCCAGGCGCGTGCGCAGCTCCGCGAGCCCGGCGGCCCCGTCGGCCTCGAGGCCGATGTGGTCGAGGCGGTCGGCGTCGCCCGCGGCGAGCTGCAGCGAGTGGTGGTCGGCGCCGTGGGTGAGGTAGACCCACTCCCCGACGCGCTCGGACTCGCGCAGGCCCATGACGTTGGTCGCGGTCCAGAGCGCGCCCTCGAGGTCGGTCACGCGCAGCGCGACGTGCCCGATGGCGGAGATGATCGGGCGGGTCATGAGGCCTCCGGTGCGACGCAGTGGTTGACGAGCTCGCCGACGCCGTCGACGACGGTGCGCAGCGTCTGGCCCGCCTCGAGGTAGACCTGCGGGCGCCGGGCGCCGCCGACGCCGGCGGGCGTGCCGGTCATGATCAGGTCGCCGGGGACCAGCGTGATGATCTGGCTGATGTATGAGACGATCTGGGCCGGGTCGAAGACGAGGTCGTCGGTCCAGGTGTCCTGCATGACGACGTCGTCGACGAGGCAGGTGAGGTGCAGGCGCGAGGGGTCGTCGAGCTCGTCGGGCGTGACCAGGAACGGCCCGACCGGCGTCGAGCGCTCGAACGTCTTGCCCTGCAGGAACTGCGACGTGCGGCGCTGCCAGTCGCGCATCGAGACGTCGTTGACGACCGTGTAGCCGGCGATCGCCGCCAGCCCCTCGTCGAGGCCGGCGTGGCGGACCGGCGTGCCGATGACCAGACCGAGCTCGCCCTCCCAGTCGGTCATCTGCGAGTTGGCGGGCAGCACGAGGTCGTCGGCCGGGCCGATGAGGCTGCGCCAGAACTTGCCGAACAGCGGCGGGTGGTCCAGGACCTCGAGCCCGGCCTCGGCGGCGTGGCCGCGGTAGTTGAGCCCGACGCCGAAGATCTTCTCCGGCCGCGGGACCAGCGGCGCGAGGTCGGCCGCGCTCAGCGCGAGCGTGTCCTCGCCGCGCTCGGCGGCCGCCGTCGCCCAGTCGGCGCCGGTGGCCAGCAGCTCGGCGACGTCGCCGTAGGGCAGCAGCGTGAGCTGGTCGCCGTCGAGGCGCGCGGCGCGCGTGCCGCCGTCGACGCGGACCGTGGTGACCCGCATGCTCAGGCCCTCCCGCCGGTGTGCTCGGCGAAGAACTCCGCGATCCGCTCGGTGGCCTCGACCGCCTCGGGGAGGTAGGGGAAGCCGTGCCAGAGGTGGACCATGCCGTCCCACTGCTCGAAGGTCACCGTGACGCCGGCGGCCGACGCGGCGTCGGCGTAGCGCTTGCCGTCGTCGCGGATCGCCTCGCTCGTGCCGACCTGGATCAGCAGCGGCGAGAGGCCGGCGAGGTCGTGGCCCAGCGGCGAGAGCTCGCCGGGGTCCTTCCCCTGCAACGCCGCCTGGACCATCATCTCCAGCACGGGGCGGTTGACGAACGGGTCGTCGTTGTCGTCCAGCGACGCGGCGCCGAGCGTGAAGTCGACCAGCGGCGAGGTGAGCGCGGCCGCGGCGGGCCGCGGATCGCCGCCGTCGCGGATCGCCGTCAGCGTCGCGGCCGCGAGGCCGCCGCCGGCGGACTCGCCGAGG
>JAOPZG010000222.1 GCA_025964215.1 Conexibacter sp. | reverse complement strand
GTTCATCTCGCTGAAGGTCGCCGCGACGCTCGCGAAGGACATCGTGGACCCCGACGCGATCACGCCGGCGATCATCCTCGCCGGCCTGCTCGGCGGGATCTTCTGGAACCTGCTGACGTGGCGGCTCGGGCTGCCGTCGTCCTCGTCCCATGCGCTGATCGGCGGCGTCATCGGCGCGGTCGTCGTCGCGGCGGGCTTCGGCGCCGTCAACCTGGACGGCGTCGTCGGCCAGGTGCTCGTCCCGTCGGTCATCGCGCCGGTGCTCGCGCTCGCGGTCGCCGCGCTGGCGACGTTCGTCCTCTACCGCCGGATCCAGTCGCGCGGCGCCGAGGAGAACCAGCGCAGCTTCCGCGTCGGGCAGATCGCGAGCGCGTCGCTCGTCGCGCTCGCGCACGGGACCAACGACGCGCAGAAGACGATGGGCGTGATCACGCTCGCGCTGATCGCCAACGGCAACCTGGGCAAGGACGCGAGCGTCCCGACGTGGGTGATCGTCGCCGCGGCGACCGCGATCACGCTCGGCACCTACATCGGCGGCTGGCGGATCATCCGGACGCTCGGGCAGCGAGTGACGGAGATCGAGACGCCGCAGGGCTTCGCGGCCGAGACGACGAGCGCGGTCGTGATCCTCGCCGCCTCGCACGCCGGCTATCCGCTCTCGACCACCCACGTCACCTCCGGCGGCGTGATGGGCTCGGGCGTCGGCAAGCGCGCCGCCGCCGTCCACTGGGGCGTCGCCGGGCAGATGGCCGGCGCGTGGCTGCTGACGCTGCCGGCGGCGGCGCTCGTGGCCGGGGTCCTCTACTTCCTCACCGACCAGATCGGCACGACGATCGCCGGGCCGCTCGTGGTCTGCGCGCTCGCCGCGGCCGCCGCGACGTGGCTCTTCGTCCACGCGCAGCGCTCGGCGCCCGTCACGGCGGGGGACGTCTGATGCTCGCCGCCGCGATCGTCGACTGGGGGGCGCTCGGCAAGGTGGTTGCCTACTCCTTCGCCGCCACCCTCGTGCTCACCGGGCTCTTCACCACCGGCGTGCTGCTCGTCGAGGTCGAGGGCCGCTCGGCGGGCGCGGCTCGGCGCGCGGCCGGCGCCGTCTGCTTCGCCGCGTGCGCCGCGCTCGTCGCCTTCGGGATCTGGGTGATGTTCACCTCGAAGTGATCCTCGGCAGGTTCCCAGGCTCCTCTGGGGTGGCGCGCACGGTGGGCCGGCAGGTTCCCGGCCATGATCACCCGCCTCCGGGCCAGCGCGCTCACCCTCCTGCTCGGCGCCGCAGCGGCCGTCGCCGTCGGCTTCGCCGTGACGGCGCTCGGGACCGACGCCACCGCGGCGCGCGCGACCGAGCGCACCGCCGTGGCTACGCAGGGCGTCGTGCAGACGACGGTCTCCGGCAGCGGGAGCCTCGCGCCGGGCGCCACGCACGACCTCTCCTTCGGCGCCGACGGCACCGTGAGCGAGGTGCTGGCGAAGGCCGGCGAGCACGTGGCCCAGGGTCAGCTGCTCGCGGAGGTCGACCCGAGCGACGCCGAGGTCGCGCTGGCGCAGGCCGAGGCGGACCTGAGCACCGCGCAGGACGCGCTGGACGCCGCCACGTCCACGGACTCCGCCTCGCTGACGGCGAAGGTCGACGCCGCGAAGCTCACGCTCGCGGACGCGCGCGCCGCCGTCGCGGGGACGAAGTTGCACGCCCCGGCCGCGGGCACCGTCGCCGACGTCGGGATCGCGGCCGGCGACGCGGTGACCGCGGACGGCACGACGGCCGCGGTCACGCTCGTCCAGCTCAGCCGCTACAAGCTGACCGTCGCGCTGGGCGAGGCCGACATCGGCAAGGTGGAGGTCGGCCAGGCCGCGACGGTGACGGTCGCCGCGGCGGGCGACGAGGAGCTGGCGGCGAGGGTGACGGCGGTGGACCTGCTGTCGACGTCGGCGGCGTCGACCACCACGACGGCGGATGCCGTGAGCTACTCGGTGACGCTGAAGCTCACGCAGAGCGCGAAGGCGCTGAAGTCCGGGATGAGCGCGACGGCGGAGATCGTCACCGCGCAGGTCAGCGGCGTGACGGTGCCGACGCAGGCGCTCAGCGGGAGCACGGTGACGGTCGTGAAGGGCGGCGTGCGGACGGTGCGCCAGGTGCAGGTCGGCGCGGCGGGCGGCTCCGTCACGCAGATCCTGAGCGGCGTGCGCGCGGGCGAGTCGGTCGTGGTCACGAGCGCCGGCGCGACGGCGGGCCCGGGCGCGAGCACGACGAGCACCACCTCGTCGTCGGCGGGGCCGGGCGGAGGCACCCCGTGAGCGATCGCCGGCGCAGCGCCACGCTCCCCGTCGCCAGCCTCGCCGCCCTCGCGCTCGCCGCGGCCGGCTTCTACGGCGGCGCCGAGGTCCAGAAGGGCCAGGGCGGCGACACGGCAAGCGGCGCGGCCTCGACGCGCGCGGCCGGCGGGCCGCCGAGCGCGACCGCCGCGACCTCCGCCACGACCGGGACCGTCAAGAGCACCAACAACGGCACGCTCACCGTCACCACCACCGACGGCAAGGCCGTGAAGGTCAAGCCCACCAAGGACGCCACCGTCACCCGCAACGCGACGTCAGGCGCCGCCGAGGTCCACCCCGGCGACACCGTGGTCATCGAGGGCACGACCGCGAGCGACGGCACCGTGACCGCGACGCGCGTCACGGCGTCCTCGTCGGGCTAGCGCGACGTCAGGTACCGCCCGAGCCGCCGGCCGAACGCCTTCGGCTTCTCGGCGTACAGCCGGCGGCCGAGGCGCCAGGCGTCGGCCTGGATCGCGCTGCGGGCCTCGGCGATCGCGGCGAGCGGGACGTCCTCGTCCGGGAGCTGCGCAGCGAGCTCCGCGAGGTCGTGGTCGTCGCCGAGCAGCTTCGCCAACCGGTCGGCGGCGTCGGCCTGCGCCTTCAGCACCTCCGGCCAGGCGTCGCGCAGCAGGCGCTGCTGGTACCAGAGGTCCTTCGCGCGCTTGCGCCACTCGTGGAGGTTCTCGGGCGTCATGTCGCGGCGCGCGACGGCCAGCGCGTCGACGCCGTGTGCGTACGCGCGGACGCTCCCGGCCACCAGCGTGCCGACCTCGCACCGCGTGAAGTCGAGCGCCTCCGCGCGC
>JAOPZG010000147.1 GCA_025964215.1 Conexibacter sp. | reverse complement strand
GGCCTTCGCCGGCTCCCACGTGCTCGCGCACGCGATCGGCGCCTGGCCGTCCGTGGCCGTGGTGAGCGCCGTCGTCGCTGCCGGCACCTACGCAGTCGCCGACGGCGCGCCGGCCCGGCGCACCGTCAGCGCGGCCTAGCGGGAGTCCTGCGCCCGCCCGCCGGCAGCAATCCCCGAGCTGCGCGGCGGAGTGGTCAGCAGGCTCGGCTGGACGAGCGCGACCTGGCGGCGGTGCAGGTCCAGCTCCCGGGCCAGGATGGCCTGGATCTGATGCGCGTGCGACTGCATCGGCAGATCCTCTCCGTCGTCTAGGCGCGCGGCGACGGAGGTGGCTCCCGGCGCGGGGTACGGCATGCCGTACCCCGCGAGGTCCCGCGATGTGCCTCAGTGCGCGCTGGAGGACGCCCAGATGTTGATGCCGGCGTCGACCGCGTGCTGGTCGATCGTCGTGAGCTCCTCGTCGGTGAACTCGAGGTTGTCGAGGGCGGCGAGGTTCTCGTCGAGCTGCTGCACGCTCGAGGCGCCGATCAGCGCGGAGGTCACGCGCGCGTCGCGCAGCGTCCAGGCGAGCGCCATCTGCGCGAGCGACTGCCCGCGCTCGCCCGCCATCGCGTTGAGCGCCTCGATGTGGGAGAGCGCCTCCGGGGTCAGCATGTCGCGCTTGAGGAAGTGGTCCTGCGCGGCGCGCGAGTCCGCCGGGACCGCGCCGCCGAGGTACTTGTCGGTGAGCATCCCCTGGGCCAGCGGCGAGAACGCGATGCAGCCGATGCCCTCGCGCTCGAGCACGTCGAGCAGGTCCTCCTCGACCCAGCGGTTGAGCAGCGAGTAGGAGGGCTGGTGGATGATCACCGGCGTGCCGAGGTCGCGGAGGAGCTGCGCGGCCTCCTCGGTGCGGTTGCCCGAGTAGGAGGAGATCCCGACGTAGAGCGCCTTGCCCTGGCGGACGGCGGCGTCGAGCGCGCCCATCGTCTCCTGCAGCGGCGTGTCGGGGTCGAAGCGGTGGCTGTAGAAGATGTCGACGTAGTCGAGGCCCATGCGCTGCAGCGACTGGTCGAGCGAGGAGAGCAGGTACTTGCGCGAGCCCCACTCGCCGTAGGGGCCGGGCCACATGTCGTAGCCGGCCTTGGTCGAGATGACGAGCTCGTCGCGGTAGGGCTTCAGGTCGGTGGCGAGCAGCCGGCCGAAGTTCTCCTCGGCGCTGCCGGGCGGCGGCCCGGAGTTGTTGGCCAGGTCGAAGTGCGTGACGCCGCGGTCGAAGGCGCGGCGGACGATCGCGCGCTGCGTCTCGAGCGCGCGGTCGTGGCCGAAGTTGTGCCAGAGGCCGAGCGAGATCGCCGGGAGCTTCAGCCCCGAGCGACCGCTGCGGCGGTAGGGGATCGAGGCGTAGCGGTCTTCGGCAGGCACGTAGGACATGCGCATACGATGCCGCAATGTCCATCGGCACCGGCGACGGCTACGCGGGCCACGCGCTGGAGGCCGGCGGCTACGTGGGCCGCGACGGCGTGCCGGCGTCGTTCGACGCCGGGTCCGGCTCGGTCACGTAGGGCCCGAACGCGGCGCGCACCGCGTCCGGCCACGGCAGCTTCTTGTAGGTCTTGCTGTCGACGCAGACGTGGCGCAGGAAGCCGGTCGCGATCTCGGTGCCGTCGCGGTCGACGGCGAAGCGGCTGGTCAGCGACGACGCCGTGAGCGGCTCGAAGCGCACCGTCACGCGCAGCTCGTCGTCGTAGTGCGCCGGCGCGCGGTAGCGGACGCCGGACTCGGCGACGACGAAGTCCATGCCGTGCGCCTGGATCAGCTCCTCGTAGCTCATCCCGGTCGCCCGCCGCAGCGCGTCGCTGTGGGCCATGTCGAACCACGTGAGGTAGTGGCCGTTGAAGACGTGGCCCTGCATGTCGCACTCGACGTAGCGGACGCGGAGGGTGGTGGTCAGCGGCGCGGGCACGGGGTGAGGCACAGTAGTCCGCGGGGCTGGACGACGACCGGCCCACCCGCCAGGATGGCGGGAATGCGCAAGGGGACGACAGTGGTCTGCGGGCTCGTGGCGATGCTGCTGGGCATCGGGGCGGCGAGCGCCTCGGCGGGCGGCTGGCTGCCGGGGGCGGTGGACCTGCGCCCGGGGGTGACGAACGAGATCCTCTACCAGCCCGCGATCGCGGTCGGGCGCGAGGGGACCGTCGTGGCCGCCTGGCCCGAGCTCGTCGAGGACGGCATCGCGATGCGCGTCGCGCTGCGCGCGCCGGACGGGTCGTTCAGCGCGCCGCAGACGCTCTCCCATCTGACCTTCGGCTGGAGCTACGACACGCCGGCGGTGGCGGTGGACGCTCAGGGCAACGCGACGGTCGCGTGGGACGTCGAAGGCGTCGTCTACGCCGCCTACCACCCGGCCGGGGGAACGTGGGGTCCCGTGCAGACCCTGTCGACGGGCACCGCTTCAGCGGTCTCGCTGGCGGCGGGGGCCGACGGCGGCGCGATCGCGGTGTGGCAGGGCGCCCACGCCATCGAGGGGGCGATCCGGCCGCACGGCGCCGCGCGCTTCGGCGACGCCACGGCGATCTCGGACGTGGGGATCGCGTTCGCCGGGACGCCGCAGGCCGCCATGGACCCGGCCGGCGACGTCGCGGTGCTCTGGCAGCGCTCCTACGATCCCGGCGACGGCTCGAGCCGGGTCGACGCCGAGGCGAGCGCCAAGGCGGCCGGGCAGGCGTTCCCGACCGGCTCGCCGGGGCGGGTCACGCTCACGCCCGACGGCGGTGCCGGGGTGTCGCTGATCTCCGACGTCGGCATCACGTCAGCAGGCGCCGTCGTCGCGATGTACAGCGCCGCCGACGACTCGTCCACGCCGCGCGTCTACGTCCGGGACCGGCCGCTGACCGGCAGCTTCGCGGACTCGACGTGGACGTCGAGCTCGACCGCCGTCTCCGGCGCCGGCGCCGCGACGAGCCCGCAGCTCACGATCGACGACGGCGGAGGCGTCGAGGCCGTCTGGAGCCTGTACGACTTCGTGAACACCATCCTGCACGGCGCCGTGCGACCGGCCCTCGGCGCGTTCGGCGACGTCCCGCTGTCGGACCCGCCCGGCGTCCTCGAAGCCGGCATCTCCGGCTCGCCGGCGGGCGACGCCACGGCGGTGTGGGTTACCGCCAACGGCAGCGTCATGACGATCGCCGCGAGCCATCGCGCCCCGGGCGGCGGCTTCGGCCCGCCCGTCGCGCTCGAGACCGCCGTGCCCGAGGGGTCGCCGGCCGTCCAGTACAGCACCGTCGCGACCGCCGCCGACGATCAGGGCAATGCCTATGTGCTGAGCTCCCGCCACGCGCGCGACGCCCCTCCCGCGCTCAGCCTCTTCACCTACGACAACGTGCCGCCCGTGCTGTCGGACGTGACGGATCCGGGGATCGTGGCCGCCGGGCACCCCCTGACGCTCTCGGCCTCGGCGACCGATCGGTTCTCCGTCCCGACGTTCCACTGGGACTTCGGCGACGGCGCCTCCGCCGACGGCGCGGGCGTCGGGCACACGTTCACGCGAGCGGGCACGTTCACCGTGACGGTGACCGCGACCGACTCCGCGGGGAACGCGGCGAGCGCGACGCGGACGGCCGTGGTGGTCCCGCCGACGGGCGTGCCCACGGGCGTCTTCAAGCCGGTCAAGGTCCCGGCCAAGGTCGCCGCGACGTGGCGGCACCTCTCGCGCGGGCGGACCGCCGTGAAGGCGCTGAGCGTCACCGGCCTCAAGGCGGGCGACGCGATCAAGGTGTCCTGCACCGGCGGCGGGTGCAAGCCGGTGCTGAAGAAGGCCAAGACGCTGAAGCCGAGGACGGTCAAGAAGGGGACGGTGAGCCTGCGCACCGCCCTGAAGGCCCTGAAGCTGAGCCCGAAGGCGAAGCTGACGATCAGGATCTCGCGCAAGGGCTACACGTCGATCGTCATCACCTACACCATGGTCAAGGGGAAGGACCCGAAGCGGACGCTGCGCTGAGTTCGCGATGATGGAGGGCGTGAGGCTGCTCTTCGTCTGCATGGGGAACATCTGCCGCTCGCCGACGGCCGAGGCCGTGATGCGCGACCTCGTCGCGCGCGAGGGGCTGGAGGGCGAGGTCGTCATCGACAGCGCGGGGACGGGCGGCTGGCACGTCGGCTCGCCGCCGGACCGGCGCTCGACCGCGGCGGCGAAGACGCGCGGGATCGTGATGGAGGGCGCGGCGCGGCAGGTGACGCCGGCCGACTTCGACGACTATGACCTGCTCCTGGCGGCCGACCGCGAGAACGTCGCCGCGCTGCGGGCGATCGCGCCGGATCAGGAGGCGGCGGCGAAGGTCCGGCTGCTGCGGGAGTTCGACGAGGACTCGGTCCGCGCCGGCGACCTCGCGATCCCCGACCCGTACTACGGCGGCCCTAGCGGCTTCGAGGACGTGCTCGACCTGATCGACGCGGCGTGCCGCGGGCTGCTGAAGACGCTGCGCGCGGAGGGCAGGGTCAGCGGTTGAGGGCCGGGCTCGCCGCGGCGCTGGGCGCGGAGGTCGTCGCGCTCGATCGGGTCCCCGGCGGCGACCTCAACGCGGCGTACCGCGCGACGCTCGCGGGCGGCGCGCGCGTGTTCGTCAAGACGTCGCCGGATGCCGCGCCGGGCGCGTACGCCGCCGAGGCGGCGGGGCTGCGCTGGCTCGGCGCCGTGCCGGACGGCCTCCCGGTCCCCGAGGTGCTGGCGGTCGACGAGCGCTGGC
>JAOPZG010000163.1 GCA_025964215.1 Conexibacter sp. | reverse complement strand
TCGGGGGCACCCCGATGTGCCTCGCGGGCATGCCGTCAGGAGAACCGAGGATGTGAAGGAGCGTGGTGTGATGAGACATTCAACGTATGCGCGGTTGGTGGTGGCGGCGATCGCGGCCGCCGCAGCGCTGTCTGCTGTGCCGTCCGCGACGCAGGCGGCGAGTTGGGGCGTGCTGGGCAGTCGCCACACTCTCACTTCACAGAATCTCTCTTTCAGCGTGGGTGCGCCGATCAGCGGAGGAACGGTCTGCGGTCAGGTGACGCTCGAAGCGGATGTTCGCAGCGCTCGAGTGGTGACTGTCACTTCTGCAAGCTTCACTGGCTGCGTGGGCACGGGGTCGTACGCGGGTTGCACGGGCACTGTGGCGGCGACTGCGCTCCCGTGGAGCGTCACTGGCATCACCACCAGCAACATCACGATCGACGGGTTCAACCTCGATTGGCTCTGGGAAGGTGCCACGGGCTGCTCGCAGAACGGTCAGAAGATCCAGAGCACTGGCACGCTGAGTGGTGGTGTCTGGAGCGGGGCATCGCACCACGTGACGTTCACCGGTGCGACGGGCACGACGGACCACTTCGCCGGCCTGGGCTCTTTCCCGGAGACGGTCACGGGGACTCTTCGCGACGATCAGCAGACGCTCACGCTGGGATAACCGTCATGGCGAAGTCGTCAAAAACACCTCCGGCTTGACTCTAAGAAACGAACTCGTGTAGGAATGGGTTGCGGCGGTGAGCACAAATCCAGCGCCCCGCCGGCGGCATGAGGGGTCTCGAGGTCAGCGTGCCACGAGACCGGTGCAGCAGCACGACGAGTCTGTCTCCCCGAGCGAGGCGGACGGAGGGCGGGGTGAGTCCAGCGGGATCGCCGTCGCCGTCGCGTTCAACAAGAAAGCAGCCCATGCCGTCCACCGTCCCGACCGGAGCCGCTCGCCGCCTCTCCATCACGCCTGCGCGCCATGTTCGCGCGCTCCTCCTCGTGGTCGTCGCGATGGTGCTGCCGCTCGCGGGCGGCAGCACCGCGCTGGCCACCACCGGCCACAGCTTCGCCGGGGCATTCGGCAGCGCGGGCAACGGCGACGGCGAGTTCGCGAGTGGGCCGTCGGGCGTGGTGGTCCTCCAAGCCTCCGGTGCCGTCTTCGCCGTGGACCCCGGGCACACGCTCGTCGACGGCACACCGGATCCGCGCGTCGAGCGGTTCGACGCCGCCGGCGGCTTCCAGTCCGCCTTCTCGATCGACGGTGCCGCCTACAGCTCGCCCGGCGCGCTGGCGGTCGACCCCGCGGGCTCGGGCGCGCTCTACGTCTCGGCGCTCGACAACGCGACCGGGACCGGCGCGGTGCTGAAGTTCAGCGCGGCCGGCGCGTTCGCCTACCCGCTGGACGCGACGGGATCGGGGACGACGATCGGCTACGGCGCGGTCGCCGTGGATCCGACGAGCGGCGCGGTCTACGCGCCGGCGACCGACGACGTCACGACGGCGCCGGTCATCGACGTCTTCGACGGATCGACCGGCGCGTTCGTCTCGTCGTTCGACGGAGCCTCCGGTGCGCCGGACGGCGCCTTCGTGTGCCCGGGGGGCCTCGCCGTCGACGCCGCCCACCGCGTCTACGTCCTCGACGGGTGCAAGGGGCGGGTGGACCGCTACACCGCGGCCGGCGACTTCGCCGCCACGGTCGACGACGGGACCCGCGGCGCTCCGCTCGCGTTCACGGCCGATGCCACTTCCGGCGAGCTCTTCGTCGGCGAGTCCGCGCCGGCCGGGTTGCAGATCACCCACTTCGCCGCCGGCGGCGCCGCGACGATCCAGACCTTCGCCGCGGGAAGCGTCGTCAGCCTCGCGGCGCTGGCCGTCAACCACGCCACGGGCACGGTCTACGCGGCCGACAACGGCACTTCCGCCGTCGACCGGTTCACGGCCTTCGCCGGCCCGACCGTGGTCACGGGCGCCGCCGCGCCGATCGGCACGACGTCGGCCACGCTCAACGGCACCGTCAACCCGGGCGGCACCGCCGCGACGTACCACTTCGAGTACGGCGCCGACCCGAGCTACGGGACGAGCACCACCGGCGCGAGCGCGGGAAGCGGCTCGGGTGCTGTCCCGGCGTCGGCGCCGCTGACCGGGCTGACCCCGAACGCCACCTACCACTTCCGCCTCGTGGGCACCAACGGCGGGGGCTCCATCCTCGGCGACGACCAGACCTTCACGACCGCTCCCGCGCCGCCGGTCGTGGACGGCTCGCCGGCCTTCGCATCCGCCATCACCCCGACCGGCGCGCGGATCCACGGGACCGTCAACCCGACGAACAGCCCGACCACGTTCCACGTGGACTACGGCACGAGCATCGCGTACGGATCCACGGCGCCGCAGCCCGACGGCGACGCCGGCAGCGCCACCACCGACACCGCCGTGGCGACGACGCTGACCGGGCTGGAGCCCAGCACGACCTACCACTTCCGGATCTCCGCCGACAACGGGACCGGCGGCGCGCAGGTCGGCGCCGACCAGACGTTCACCACCGCCCCGGCGGCGGCTGCCGGCGCCACCGGCCTGACGACCCGCCAGGCCACGCTCAGCGGCACGATCGACGCCCACGGCGCGCCGACGACCTACCACTTCAACTACGGGCCGAGCACGAGCTACGGCCTGAGCACGCCCGAGGCCGACGGCGGCTCTGGCACCGGTCTGGTGGACGTCACCCAGGCCGTCGGCGGCCTCGAACCGTCGACGACCTACCACGTCCAAGTCGTCGCTACGACCGGCAATCGGACGAGCACCGGAGCGGACGGGACGTTCACGACCCCGGACGCCCCGACCGCGCTCGCGATCGCGTCGACCGGCGTCTCCACCAGCGCGGCGACCCTCCACGGCACCGTGGACACGTATGGCCTTGCCGGGACCTACCGGTTCGACGTGACGTCGCTCGACAGCGCCTACGCGAGCTCCACGGACGAGCGGCCGGCTCCCGGCGGCTCGGGCGCCCAGCAGGTCGCGGCGCCCGTCACGGGGCTGCCCGCCGGCGAGCGGTTCCGGGTCCGGCTGACGGTGACGAGCAACGACGCGACGGCGTTCGACGATCAGGTCACGTTCGCCACCGCGCCCCTGCCGCGCGTCCTGCCGGCGCCCCCCGCGCTCGCCGACGCGGCGCTCTACGGCTGCGCCGCCCCGAGCATCAACCCCTACAACTCGGCACCGGATCCGGGCGACACGATCCGCATCGCCGGGTCCGACCTCGGCGTCGGCGGGACCGTCGCGCTCGGCGACCGCCCGTTCACGCCCGCGGACTGGTCGGCGACCGGGTTCACCGTCGAGGTCCCGGCGGACGCGACCGGCACCCTCCCGCTGACCGTCAACTGCGGCCACGTCTCGAACACGATCGCCATCGCGATCCATCACGAGCCCGCCAACGCGTTCACGATCACGAAGGCCTCGGTGGCCGGCTCCGTCGCGACCCTGTCGATCAAGGTCCCTGGTCCGGGGAAGATCGACACCTCGGGTCTCAACACCAGGGCCGCGGCGTCCACGGTCACGAAGACCGGCACCGTGACCGTCAAGGTCCGGCTCAGCACCGCGGGCGCCAGGGCGCTGAGTCGCGCCAAGGGCCGAACGCTCAGGATCGTCGCCCGGGTGCGCTTCACCCCGGCCGGCGGCCGACCGAGCACCACGAGCCGCACGCTCACCTTCCAGCGAAAGGCGGGCCACTGATGCCCCAGGACACCAGCACCGTGGCACTCGCCTCCCCGCCGAGGCGGCCGCTCGCGCGCCGCGTTGCGCACGCGGTCGCGGCGCTCGCCGCTGCGAGCCTGGCGTGCTCGAGCCTGGCGGTCGGACCCGCGTCGGCGGACAGTTGCCCGAACGCCGCGGCGCGGGCCGCGAGCGGCTCGACGGGCCTTCCGGACTGCCGCGCCTATGAGCTGGCGAGCCCGCCGTTTAAGGAGGGCTTCGAGCCGCAGGTCCAGGGCTACACCGACGACGGCGAGGCGCTCACCTTCCAATCCGCGGGGAACTTCGCCGGCAACGGGCTGGGCGGGTCGCAGAACCAGTATCTGGCGACGAGGGGCGCCACGGGCTGGTCGTCAATCGCTGTGGCTCCCTCGGGACCAACCTATGCGATCAAGCAGAACGGGAACGCAGAGGCATTGTCGGCGGATCTTCGCTCGTCGCTCTGGCTGATGTCCCGCGCGGATCAGCCGAGCGAGGTGGCAGACTTCTACCGGCGCCGAGTGGACGGCATCTTCACGCGCATCGGACCCAGCGCGAACCCTGCGACGCTGCCTCCTTCGTCGCCCGGCGTCTCCACGGCTCCCGCTGTCGACTACGTCGGGGCGTCAGCCGACCTGTCACACGTGATCTTCGCGCTTAAGCCGGTTGACGTCTATCCCGGCACCATCGGGGCGACCAATTGGAACCTCTACGAGTACGTCGGGGCGGGCGGCGACCGTCCGCATCTCGTCGCCGTCGACAACGCCGGAGACCAGGTCACGACGTGCGACATGGTCCCGGGGTCGCACGACCTCGGTGCGGCCCACGCGATCTCCAGCGACGGCCGGGTGATCTTCTGGTCGTCTTTCTGCACGAGCGGTCCCGAGCCAGCGCAGGTCTGGGCGCGCGTCGGCGGGACGACGACGATCCAGGCTTCGGCGTCCGAGTGCACGCGTGCCCCGGGCGATCCCGGTGGGGCCTGCAACGCGCCTGCCGCCGCGGAGTTCCAAGGCGCGGACGCGGACGGCTCGCGGGTGCTCTTCACGACGACGCAGCAGCTCGTCGATGGCGACACCGACGGGACCGCGGACCTGTACGCCTGCGACATCCCGGCGGGCACCCCGGCGCCGAGCGGGCTGATCAACCCATGCGCCGCGCTGCATGAGGTCTCGAACGGCGTGACCGGCGCGGATGTGGAAGGCGTCACGCGGATGTCCGACGACGGCTCCCGGGTGTACTTCGTGGCCCATGGCGTGCTCGCGACCAACCTCGGCGCCAACGACACGGCGGCTGTCGCGGGGAACGACAACTTGTACGTCTGGCGCCGGGACGCGGTGGACCCCGGCGGAGAGACGACCTTCGTCGGCGCGCTCGACCCCGGCGACAGCGGATCGCTGTGGGGCGCGGATCGCAGCGGCCGGATGGCGCAGACCAGCGACGACGGACGCTACCTCGTCTTCTCGACGCGCAGCCCGCTCGTGAGCAGCGGCCCGAACGCCGACACCGACAGCGCGGCGGACGTCTACCGCTACGACGTCGAGACCGGCGCGCTCGTGCGGCTGTCGACGACGACGGCGGGCGACGGGGGCAACGAGCCCGGACTCGACGCGACGTTCGCGGCCGTCCAGTACGCGCTGCCCGTTCCGACGCTGCGGTCGCGCACGGCGATGTCCGCCGACGCCGGCACCGTCGTCTTCCAGACCGACGAGGCGCTGGCGCCCGGCGACAGCAACGGGAGCGTGGACACCTACGCGTGGCACGACGGGCAGGTGTCGCTGATCTCGAGTGGCCGGTCGTCGCTGGACGGCACGGTGGGGGTGTTCGGCTACGTCACCGCGTCCGGGCGCGACATCTTCTTCTCGACCACCGCGAAGGTCAGCCCGGACGACGCCGACACGGTGAAGGACATCTACGACGCGCGCGTCGACGGTGGCATCTCCGTGCCCCAGCCCGTCCCCTGTGCGGACGACGCGTGCCAGGAGGAGCGCGGTGCCCCGCCCACGCTCGCCGGCTCCGCATCGGACGCCCCGGGGGCACCGGGCGACACGCCCGCTGTCGCTCCCTCGTTCTCGTTCCGAGCGGTGAGCGCCGCAGAGCGTCGGAGCCTCGCGGCGACAGGCAGGCTGACGCTCGAGGTCACGACGAACGCATCCGGCACGGTGTCGGTCACCGGCACGGCCGCGATCGCGCGGAAGTCGGTGAAGGTCACCTCGGCGCGGCGCACGGTCGCTGCATCCGGGAAGGCGTCCTTGACGCTGGCACTGTCCAAGGCGGCACGCACGCGCCTTGCCGCCGACGGGAAGCTGACGGTCAAGCTCGTCGTGACCCACTCCAAGGTCGCCATCACCCGATCGACCACGCTCAGCCTGGTGCACGCCAAGGCCAAGAAGGCGACGAGCAAGCGCGCGACGACTAAGCGGTCGGCGTCGAAGCGAGCCGCCTCCACCACCGGCAAAGAAGGCCCGTCATGAACCGCTCCGCCGCCGGCGTCGTGCTCAGCTCCCTGGCGACGGTGGTCGTCGTGCTCGCAGGGTCGATCGCGTCGGCCCAGGCCGTCGCGCCGGCGCTCAGCGTCGCCGTCGCCCACTCGCCGAGCACCTTCCAGCGCGGCGACACCGCCGCCACCTACCAGGTGACCATCACCAACTCGGGAGACGCCGACACCGCCGGCACGATCACGGTCGCAGACGTGCTGCCGCAGGGCGTGGCCGTGCGCTTCGTCGATGGCGGCGTCCTGGACTGCCCCACCGCCGCGGACGTGCGGGCCGGCACGCCGCTCGACTGCACGACGAGCGCCACGCTCGCTCCCGGCGAGTCGTTGGCGCCGCTGAACGTGACGGTTGCCGTCGCCACGGACGCACCGGACACGGCGCCCAACACGGCCACGGTTTCGGGTGGTGGCGCCGCTTCCGCCTCCACGACCGATCCGGCGCCGGTCGTCGATCGTCCGGCCTTCGACGTGCTGGACTTCACGGCGCGCTCGCTCGACGCGGGCGGCGACGACTACACGGTGGCCGGCGGTCACCCGTACGAGGCGACCACGACGTTCTCGTTCCCGACCTATGCGGCTCCGATCGGCCGGCCCCCGGTCGAGGACGTCAAGGACATCTTCACCAAGCTGCCGCCCGGGTTCGTCGGCAACGCCGCGGTCGCCCCGCGGTGTGAGCTCGTCCGGCTCCAGTCGGCGTTCCCGTCCTGTCCCGCGGGCAGCAAGGTCGGCGAGCTCACCTTCGGCGCCAACGGGGGGGCGGGCTCGCCGAGTCCCGTCTACAACATGGTGCCCGAACGCGGGTCCCCGGCGGAGTTCGCCTTCAAGATCTTCAACAATGCGATCGTCATGTACCCCCGGGTGCGTGCGCGCACCGGCGACTACGGCCTGACCGTGACGGTCCCCGGCGCCTCCCGGATCGCGATCACGAGCATCGGCCTCACCTTCTACGGCGTCCCCTCCCAGCGCAACGGCACCGGCGGGCCGCCGATCCCGTTCTTGACGAACCAGTCCGACTGCCTCGTCGCGCAGCCGGCCACGACGATCAGCGTCGACTCGTGGCAGCAGCCCGCGCGCAAGCTGGATGACGGGTTCCCGGATCTGAGCGACGACAAGTGGAAGACCGCGACGGCGCCGGCCCCGCCGGTGACCGGCTGCGACGCGCCGGCGCTGGCGTCCCAGTTCGCACCGGGGATGACGGCCGGGCCGACGCCCGGGTCCGGCACGACGCAGGCCGACGCGCCGTCGGGCTACGAGGTCGATCTCACGTTCCCGCAGACCAACGACGCGACCGATCCGTCGACGACGTTCGATCCGGACGTGCCCGCGGCGCCGCAGCTCAAGGACGCCACCGTGGTGCTGCCGGCCGGCGTCACCCTCTCGCCGTCGGCCGCCGACGGGCTCGAGGGCTGCTCGGACCTCGTGAGCGGACCGGGTGGTGACCAGGTCCGGCTGGACAGCACGACGCCGGTCACCTGCCCCGGCGCGTCGAAGATCGGGACCGTCGTCGCGACGTCGCCCCTGCTGCCCTCGCGCGATTCCGACACGGACGCGATCACCGGCGCAGAGCCGATCAATGGGGACATCTACCTGGTTAAGCCGCACCCTGGCGATCTCAGCCCGGCCGGCGACCAGGACGGCACGTTCCGCATGGTCATCGAGCTCGAGTCCGAGCGGGACGGCCTGAACGTCAAGCTCCCCGGCGTCGTGACGGCCGACCGCGTCACCGGCCGCCTGACGGCGCGCTTCGAAGACAACCCGCAGCTGCCGGTCAAGACCCTCTCGCTGACGTTCAAGGGCGGCGACCGCGCCCCGCTCGTCAATCCCGTCGCGTGCGGCACGGCGACGACGACCGGCGCGTTCACGCCGTGGTCGCGCCCCGGAACGCGGTCCGACGGCCTCGCCGTCCTCGGCACGCCGGACGTCGCGGTGAGCTCCGTGTTCGAGGTCAGCTGGGACGGCAAGGGCGCTCCGTGCCCCGCCACGCTGCCGTTCGCGCCGGCGATGACAGCCGGCACGGTCGACCAGCAGGCTGGCGCGTCGAGTCCGTTCGCGTTCGACCTCTCCCGCGGCGATCGCCAAGACGTCCTCGGCGGGCTGAGCGTGCGGCTCCCGACGGGTCTCCTGGCCGCGGTCAAGAACGTGCCGCTGTGCTCCGACGCCGACGCCAACGGGGGCACCTGTCCCGCGGCCACCCGCGTCGGCTCCGCGACCGTCGCCTCGGGTCCTGGCGGGAGCCCGTTCTACCTCGCCGGCCAACCGGTGTCGCTGACCGGTCCCTACAAGGGCGCGCCGTACGGTCTGGCGATCGCCGTCCATGCGGTGGCCGGGCCGTTCGACCTCGGGACCGTCGTGGTCCGCCAGGCGCTGAACATCGACGCCGATGACGCACACGTCACCGTGGTCAGCGATCCGCTGCCGACGATTCGCGACGGCGTGCCGCTCCGGATCCGCCGCATCCACGTCAGCATCGACCGCCCTGGCTTCATGCGCTCGCCGACGTCGTGCGACGCGAAGACGATCACCAGCGACGTCTCGTCGGCCGGCGGCCAGACGGCCAGCCTCGCGGTGCCGTTCCAGGTCGCCGGCTGCGCCAAGCTGCCGTTCGCCCCGAAGCTCGCGATGCGGCTCGTCGGTGCCGGGGAGACCAAGATCGGCGGCCATCCCGGCGTCGAGGCGCTCGTCACGCAGCAGCCGGGCGAGGCGGCGCTGAAGTCGGCGACGGTGACGCTGCCGCTGAGCCTCGCGCTCGACCCCGACAACGCCGTGAGCGACGACCTCTGCGAGTTCGGCGACGGGCTGAAGGACCAGTGCCCCGAGAGGTCGGTCGTCGGGACCGTGACCGCGGTGAGCCCGCTGCTGAAGGCCCCGCTCAGCGGCAAGGTCTTCTTCGTCAAGGGCATCCGCGCCGATCCGAAGACCGGCCGGCTGATCAGGACGCTGCCGACGCTGCTGGTCGAGCTCCGCGGCGAGATCAACCTCAACCTGCGCGCGGTGACGTCGCTCCCGGACGGCAAGCACCTGGTGACGACGTTCCCGATGATCCCCGACGCGCCGATCAGCTCGTTCTTCCTGAAGCTGAACGGCGGCCCGCACGGCATCCTCGTCGCCACCGACGGGCAGAGCATCTGCGGCGAGCCGCAGGTGCCGTTCTTCACCGGCGTCGGCCAGAACGGCAAGCGCGTGGACACGTCCACGACGCTGAGCGCGGAGTGCCCGCTC
Organism: Conexibacter sp.; assembly: GCA_025964215.1. GTDB lineage: Bacteria > Actinomycetota > Thermoleophilia > Solirubrobacterales > Solirubrobacteraceae > Baekduia. The sequence continues at coordinate 1,202 of JAOPZG010000163.1, read as the reverse complement.
GCGCTCTCCCGGACGTTCACCTCGACCAGCGTGAAGGTCCGGGTCACGGGCATCGGCCCCGGCACGGTCACCGTGTCGGGCACGGGCCTGGCGACCACGCGCCGCACGATCGCCTCGGCGACCAGCGCGACGGTGGTGGCCAAGCTGACGACCACGGGCAAGCGCCTGCGCAAGGCCAAGCAGGACGTGCGCGTGAAGGTGTCGTTCCTCGCCAAGGGCACCAAGAAGGCGAGGACCGTCTCCTCGCCGAAGGCCAAGGCGGCGAGGAAGCGGACCTGACCCCTACCGCGGCGCCATCCGGATCGCCCCGTCCAGCCGGATCGTCTCGCCGTTCAACATGGGGTTGACGACGATCTGCTCGGCCAGGAGCGCGTACTCGGACGGGCGGCCGAGGCGGGGTGGGAAGGGGATCGTGCGGCCGAGGGACTCGCGGGCCTCCTCGGGGAGGGCGGCGAGGAGCTGGGTGTCGAAGAGGCCGGGCGCGATGGTGTTGACGCGGATGCCGTACTGCGAGAGGTCGCGGGCGACGGGGAGGGTCATGCCGACGACGCCGCCCTTGGAGGCGGAGTAGGCGACCTGGCCGATCTGGCCGTCGAAGGCGGCGACGGAGGCGGTGTTGATGAGGACGCCGCGCTCGCCGTCCTCGTTGGGCTCGTTCGGGATCATCTTGGCCGCGGCGAGTCGGAGCACGTTGAACGTGCCGATCAAGTTGATGCCGATGATGATCTCGAACGGCTGGAGCGGGTGCGGGCCGTTGGAGTTGGCGACCTTCTGCGCCCAGCCGGTCCCGGCGCAGGTGACGGCGATCCGGAGCCCGCCGTCGGCCTCGGCGGCCTGGTCGACCGCGGCCTGCACCTGCGCCTCCTCGCGGACGTCGACCTGGGCGAAGCCGGCGCCGAGCTCCTCGGCGACCTCCTGACCCTTGTCGGCGTTGACGTCGGCGATCGTCACCACGGCGCCGAGCTCGGCCAGCCGCCGCGCGGTCGCCTCGCCGAGCCCTGAGGCCCCGCCGACGACCAGCGCACCACTTCCAGAGATGTCCATGCGCGGGACCCTAATCGCGCGCGCCGTCGCGCGTCCCCACGCGCGGCCCGCGCGGTTGTGGCTTTCGCCGACGCGAGCCGCCCTCGCTCAGCGAACGCTGACGGGCAGCGACGCGCGGAGCGTCGTGCTCGCGCCGGAGACCGTGAGCGCGAGGCGCC
>JAOPZG010000085.1 GCA_025964215.1 Conexibacter sp. | reverse complement strand
GTCACGAGCGCGATGTTGCGGACCTGGCCCGTCAGGTTCTCCGCCATCGAGTTCACCGACTCGGTCAGGTCCTTCCACGTGCCCGAGACGCCCGGCACCTCGGCCTGGCCGCCGAGCTTGCCCTCGGTGCCGACCTCGCGCGCGACACGCGTGACCTGCTCGGCGAAGACGCTCAAGGTGTCGGTCATCGCGTTGATGGTGTCGGCGAGCGCCGCGACCTCGCCCTTGGCGTCGACCGTGATCTTCTGCGTCAGGTCGCCCTTGGCGACCGCGCCCGCGACCTGGGCGATGTTGCGCACCTGGTCGGTGAGGTTGCGCGCCATGAAGTTGACGTTCTCGGTCAGGTCGCGCCACGTCCCGGAGACGCCGCGCACCTCGGCCTGGCCGCCGAGCTTGCCGTCCGTGCCGACCTCGCGCGCGACGCGCGTGACCTCGTCGGCGAAGCCGCCGAGCTGGTCGACCATCGTGTTGATGGTGTCCTTGAGCTCGAGGATCTCGCCGCGGGCGTCGACCGTGATCTTCTGCGTGAGGTCGCCCTGGGCGACCGCGGTCGTGACCTGCGCGATGTTGCGGACCTGACCGGTGAGGTTCGCCGCCATCGAGTTCACCGACTCGGTCAGGTCGGCCCACGTGCCGGAGACGCCGGGGACCGCCGCCTGGCCGCCGAGCTTGCCGTCGGTGCCGACCTCGCGGGCCACGCGGGTGACCTCGGAGGCGAAGGAGGAGAGCTGGTCGACCATCGCGTTGACCGTGGTGCCGATGCGGGCGAACTCGCCCTTGACCGGCTGGCCGTCGATCTCCATGGCCATCTTCTGGCTGAGGTCGCCCTCGGCGACCGCGACGATCACGCGGGCGACCTCCGTGGTCGGGCGCACGAGGTCGTCGATCAGGCCGTTGACCGTCTGGACGCGCTCGAGGTAGTCGCCCTTGGCGCCGTCGGTCCGGGCGCGCTCGGTCATCCGGCCCTCACGGCCGATCTGCCGCGCGACGCGCGCGAGCTCCGTCGTCTGGCCCTGGCTGCGCTCGGCGAGGCGGTTGAACGCGACCTCCAGCTCGCCGAGCAGGCCCTTGCGCCGGGCGGGGAGCCGCCGGGAGAAGTCGCCGTCGGCGGCGGAGCTCAGCGCTTCGAGCAGGCGTCGCAGCGCCGCGGGGTCGAGCTCGCCCTGCCCGTCGTCCCGTCGCTTGCCAGAACGGCCCTCGTCGGCAGCCAGTGTCCCGGCCATCGATCCTCCTTGGGGTGGTGTCACCGGCGCCCACAGCGCACGGCCCTCGGCCGATACCCAGTATCGCGGTGAACCAAACGGCATGCGGCAACCGCGTCAGGGGCAACCCCGACGTTGCGTGTTCGGAGGGTGGGGCTAGCGGCGCTGCTGGAGCTCGTCGAGGCGCCGCTGGGCGTCCTCGGCGCGCTCGCCGTGGCGGGCGGCGGCGTCGCTGGAGCGCGTGAAGCGGCCCTCGAGCTGCTCGGCCTGCTCGGCGTGGAGCTCGGCCTCGCGGGCGTGGCGCTCGGCCTGCGTCTCGTGCTCGTCGGCGGCGGCGCGGTGCTCGCGCGCCTCGGCGGCGACGGCGCTCGCGCGGGAGGCGATGGCGTCCTGCTCCTGCTGGTGGCCTGAGAGCTCGCCGGCGATGACCGCGCGCTCGCGCTCGACGCGAGCCCGCTCCGCCGCGCGGCGACGGGCGAAGACCCCCGCGGTAACCGCCACGAGGACCAGCAGGACGACGACGATGAGGACCGCGATCATGGTCGTTGGGTACCCGAGACGCGGTTTTCGACGCCTCGGACGGTCGCCAGCGGTCGGCGGACCGCCGCGAGGACGTGCTCCCGCCTGCCGCGGATGGCGCTGCGGGCGGCTGAGCGGCGGGCCGCTCAGAGCGGTGGAGCGATCCCGCCGCCGTCGCCGGCGGCCTCCTCGGGCGAATCCTCCTGCTCGGGGTCGACCTCGACCGGCGCCTGGCTCAGCGTCTGGCGGGCGGGGATGCGGGCGGCGGCCGCGTCGAGGCGCTCCCGGACGGCCTTCGCCGAGGGGCCGACGACGGCGCGCTCGGGCGCGGTCATGTCGGGCCAGCGCGCGCGGAGGTCGGCGAGGACGTCGGCGGCGCGGTCGAGCGCGTCGCGCGCGGTGCCGTGCGCGCCCTCCTCGATGGCGTCCTCGGCGTTGGAGATGTCGTGGCCGGCGTCGGCGGCGAGCTTGAGCAGGTCGTCCATGGCTCCGGCGATGCTACGCGTCGATCTCACGCGAAAGGCGCGCGGGGCGTTCCACCTTCCATGAGGCACTACACGCTGATCGGCGCAGACGACGTCCCGTACCGGACGACCGTGCCCGGCACGCTGGGCGGCCACCGGCCCGACCGGATCTACGGGACGCTCGGCTGCCCCGGCGCCGCGCGCGCCATCGCCCGCGGCGGCTACGTGGCCAACCGCGTGTTCTTCGCCGACGCGGCGACCGCGATCGCCGCGGGCTACCGCCCGTGCGCCACCTGCCTCCCCACCGAGTACCGAACCTGGAAGGAACGCCGCGCCATGCCGCTCACCCACACCACCGTCGAGAGCCCGATCGGGGAGCTCGTCCTGCTCGCCGACGGCGACGCGCTCTGCGAGATCCGCTTCGACCTCGCCGACGTGCCGCCCGACTCGCCGCGAATCGACGGCGGCGTGCTCGGCGAGGCCGCGCGCCAGCTGCGCGGCTACGCCGACGGCGTGCGCACGGACTTCGACCTGCCGCTGCGCCCGCGCTTCGGCGGCGGCTTCGAGCGCCGCGTCTGGGCGTACGTCGCCGCGATCCCGCACGGCACGACGACCACCTACGGCGAGATCGCGACGGCGCTCGGCGCGCCCGGCTCCGCTCGGGCGGTCGGCGCCGCCAACGGCCGCAACCCGCTGCCGCTCGTCGTCCCCTGCCACCGCGTCGTCGGCGCCAACGGGCACCTGACCGGCTACGCCGGCGGCCTGCACCGCAAGCGCCGCCTGCTCGAGCACGAGGGCGCGCTGCTGGCGACGCTCGTCTAGCGGGACGAAGCGGCGGCGCGCGGACGCGCGCGTGTCTATCCTCGGGCGCTCCCCGATGTCGCACGAGCCGTCCCTCCCCGTCCCCGAGCGCGAGCACTGGCCCTTGGCCGTCGCGCTCGTCGCGCTGCTCGCGGGCGCGGGGCTGCTGGGCGTCGCGCTCTCGGGCGCGTTCAGCCACGGCGGGAAGCTGCCGGCGCCGCCGGCGGTCCCCGCGGCGATCGTGATCACTCCAGCCCCCGCGCCG
>JAOPZG010000053.1 GCA_025964215.1 Conexibacter sp. | reverse complement strand
CGGTCTTCCCGCCGTACGCCGAGTCGACCTGGGCGACGACGGTCGTCGGCACCTGAACGACCGGGATCCCGCGCTGGAAGGTCGCCGCGCAGAAGCCCGCGAGGTCCCCAACCACTCCGCCGCCCAGCGCGATCAGGTGATCTGCGCGGGTGACGCCCTGCGCGACGAGCGCGTGCCACACGCGCTCGGCGGTCGCGAGCGTCTTCTCCTCCTCGCCCGGCGGGATCTCGACCAGCCCGGAGAGCGCGGCGGTGAGCGGCGCGAGGTGGTGCTCGGCGACCGCGGAGTCGGTCACGCCGAACGCGCGCCCCTCGAGGCCCGGCAGCGCGCCGGCCAGCGCGAGCACGCCGCGCCCGACGAAGACGGGGTACTCGCTCGAGGCCACCGAGGCCCAGGCCATGCGGGTGCCCTCCGGCGCCGCGGCCAGCGCGCGCAGCGCGCCGTCGGCGCGCACGATCACGCCGGGGTCGACCTGCGGCAGGTGCGCGTCGGCCAGCGCGAGGTAGAGCGCCTGGCGCTCGGCGTGCAAGGCGGCGAACGCCTCGCGGTCGCGGGCCAGCGGGCGGTCGTGGCCGGCCGCGCGCGCCCAGGCCGTCTCGAGCGGGACGTCGAGCAGGACCGTGGTGTGGCCGCGCAGCGCGGCCTGCACCTTCGGCGCGAGCACCGACCCGCCGCCGAGCGAGACCACCACGTCGTCGGCGCCGTCCAGCACGCCGAGCACGACCTCCTCCTCCGCCGCGCGAAACGCCGCCTCGCCCTCGCGCGCGAAGACCTCCGGGATCGGCGCCCCGAAGCGCTCGACGAGCAGCGCGTCCGTGTCGACGTGCCGCACGCCGCGCGCCTGCGCCAGCTCCCGGGCGAGGGTGGTCTTCCCCGCGCCCATGAAGCCGATGACGACGGTCAGCCGCGCCACGCGATCCGTTCGACGTACCGGTCGACGGCCTCGAGAACGTCGTCGATGTGGTCGCCGCCGAACTTGCGCCGGTAGGCGTCGGCCATGACGTAGGCCAGCATCGCCTCGCCGACGACGCCCGCCGCCGGGACGACGCACGAGTCGGTCCGCTCGCGCAGCGCCTGCGCGGGCTCGTGGGACGCGATGTCGACCGAGCGCAGCGGCTTGGTCAGCGTCGGGATCGGCTTCATCGCGACGCGCGCGACCAGCGGCAGGCCGGTCGTCATCCCGCCCTCGAGGCCGCCCGCGTGGTTGGTCTCGCGGAAGTAGCCGCGCTCCTCGGTCCAGAAGATCTCGTCGTGCGACTTCGACCCGGGCGCGCCGGCGAGCTCGAAGCCGTCGCCGAACGCGATGCCCTTGGCCGCCTGGATCGAGCAGAGCGCCGAGGCGACGCGGCCGTCGAGGCGCTCCTCCCAGGAGACGTGCGAGCCGAGGCCCGGCACGAGCCCGAAGGCGATGACCTCGAAGACGCCGCCGATCGACTCGTTGGCCTTGCGCTGCACGTTGATGTGGGCGACCATCGCCTTCGACGCCTCGGGGTCCAGGCAGCGGACCTTGTCGTCGTCGACGCCCTCGAAGTCGGCGACCGTCACCGGCGTGGCGCGCGGCGCCGCGTACACGTCGCCGATCTGCACGACGTGGGAGCGGACCTCGACCCCGACCGCGCGCAGGAACGCCTTGCACAGCGCGCCGCCCGCGACGCGCGCCGCGGTCTCGCGCGCGCTGGCGCGCTCCAGGACGTTGCGCACGTCGCTGAAGCGGTACTTCTGCACCCCGACGAGGTCGGCGTGGCCCGGGCGCGGGAGGTGGACCTCGGGGATCTCCGCCTCGACCGGCCACGGGTTCATCCGCTCCTCCCAGTTCGCGTAGTCGCGATTGGGGACCTGGAGCGCGATCGGCCCGCCGAGCGTGCGGCCGTGGCGGACGCCGGCCGTGACGTTGGCGTGGTCCTTCTCGATCTTCATCCGCCCGCCACGGCCATGGCCCAGCTGGCGCCGGGCCATGTCGCGGTCGACCAGCTCCTGGTCGAGCTCGAGTCCGGCGGGCAGGCCCTCGACGATGGTCGTCAGGCCCGGCCCGTGGGACTCCCCTGCGGTGATCAAGTTCAGCGCCATACGGCGCCGAAGTCTATGAGGCGGCCGCCGGCCGCCGCTGAGCGCCTACGGCGCGGTCGGGACGGTCAGGACCGTGGAGGTCTGTCCGACCGCCGCTCCGGCGGCCGCGTCGGCGATCGACGACGGCACGTTGGCGACGTCGGGCGTGGAGGCCGGGTCCTTCTCGACCAGCAGGCCGAGGCTCTTCGAGTAGTCCCAGCTCGACAGGGCGGCCGGGTCGTCGGCCACGAGCTGGCGCAGCGCCTCGCGCCCGGCCTTGGACTCCCGGGCGTGGGCCTTGGCCGCGCTGGCCTTGGTCGCCGCCTTGTACTTGTGGATCGACTTGAGGTCGAGCTGGTACTGGACCACGCCGGCGGTGCCGGACTGGAGGTCGAAGAACTCGGTGTCGCCGGCCTTCAGCGTGACCTGCTGGCAGTCGGCGGTCGACGGCGTGCAGTGGCCGTCGCCGTTGGGCACGGCGTCCGCGTTGATGAGGAAGACCGCGGACTTCTGGTCGTCGGCGAGGCCGAGGTAGACGAAGAACGGGTTGTCGGAGGACGGCAGCGGCGTGAGGCGCGCGACGTTGTCGTAGCTCTTCTGCGCGCCGACCTCGCCGAAGCTGAGCTTCACGCGGTACGCGTCGACCGAGGTGCTGTCGGGCTTCTTGGTCGTCGTCGTGGGCGTGGTGGTCGTCGTCGTGGGCGCGGTCGTCGTGGTGGGCGTGCTGTCGCTCGTCCCACCGGTCGACGTGGTCGTCGACGTGCCGCTCAGCGCGCTGGAGACCGTCTTGGCCGCGGCCGTCACGAGCTTCACCGGCTTGGGCTGGTGGTGCTGGACGAACGGGTCGCGGACCTTGCCGGAGCGCTCGACCTTGCCGGCCGCCTGCTCCTCGAGGCTGATGACCTGCTCACGCGCGACGTCGCGATGGTTCGCGAGGCCGTTGGTCGTGGTCGCGGCGGCGACGTCGACCGGCGCGGCGGCCTGCGGCGACGAGCTGCCGCCGAGCAGGATCGGCACCGCCACGAGGGCGGCGACGAGCGCGATGGCGACGGGCCAGAGGCGCTTCTCGACGAGGTCTTGCAGGACGTTCTTGAGGAAGCTCATCGGTCACTCCCGATCAGGCTGGCGGTGGCCGTGGACGTGGCGCCCGTCGCCGGGGTCGCCGCGGTCGCGCCGTCGGTGAGCCCCTCGTCGGCGGGCAGCAGGTAGGAGGTGACGGCGACGGTCGCGTCGACGTCGGGGAAGCCCTTGGGCCCGACCTTCAGACCGACGCCGTCGACCGTCAGCAGGCGGCCCTTGACGTTGATCGTCTTGCCGTCGACCGAGGTCATGCCGTCGATGGCCTTCAGGAACTTCTGCATGTTGAAGAAGGACCCGAAGAACTCGAACGAGAACGGCATCGTCGGGAAGCCGGCGGAGCCGACGACCGCGCCGACGGGCAGCGCCGTCGTGACCGTGGCCGCGGGCGTCGCGGCCGTGGCCGATGTGTTGCCGTTGGCCGAGGCGACGGCGGCGGCGACGCCCGTGGGGGCGGCCGCGGAGCCGGGCGTGCCGGCGGTCAGCTTGATCGAGCGGAAGTCGACGTGGTTGACCTTCGCGGCGTGCGAGAGCTGGTAGACGAGCGACGGGACGGCGGCGTCGACCGGCACGGCCGTGCCGAGGCGGGCGACCGTCGCGTAGTCGTCGGCGTACTCCTTGCGCGCGGCCTCGGCGCTGGCGGCGCTCGCCTGCGCGGTGTCCAGGCGGGTCTGCGCGGCGGCCACCTTGGTGGTCACGTCGGCGGCCTGCTTGCGCTTGGGGCTGATCGCCAGGAACCAGAACCCGCCCAGCAGGGCGAGGATCCCGACGACGATCAGGACGGTGCGGTCTCGAGCGGTCACTTGCTGGTCACTCCCGTGACGGCCGTCGCGGCCGGTGCGGTGGTCGAGGCGGTGGCGGCCGGAGCCGTGGTGCTGGCCGGGACGGCGGAGGTCGCCGAGGCCGTCGTCGCGGTGCCGGCGCCGGTGGTCGTGGAGACCGCCGAGCCCGACGCCTCGAAGAAGACGTCCACGTTGAAGACGGGGTACTTGGCGTGCCCGCCACGGCAGTCGCCGTCGGAGCCGGTGGACGCCGCCGCGCCGGAGGAGGCCGTGCTGGTGGCCGTCTCGGCGCCCTTGGAGGAGTCCTCCAGGCCGACCTGCTGGACGCCGTCGATCAGGCGCAGGTTCGCCATCAGCTTCGCCACGGAGGACTGGCTGGTGGTGCAGCCCTGGATCTGGATCGCCGGGACGTTGAGCGTGGAGCGCAGGCTCCCGCCGAGGCCGCCGACCGTCACCGCGGGCGAGGTCGTCGCCGTGAGCGTGGTCAGCCAGGCGTTCGTCGGCAGCGTGCGGGCGACCTCGCGCAGGGCGTGCGCCCAGTCGAAGCGGCTCGCGGCCAGCTGGGCGACGGTGTCGATGCGCTTGGCGCGGATCGACGCGAACTTGGTGTAGCTCGTCAGCTCCTGCGACTTGGCCTCGGCGGTCGCGGCCTGCTGCGTGACGTTCGCGAGCTTGGCCTTCTTGTCGGTGACCGACTTGCCGGCGACGACGTAGGACGCCGCGAGCACGATCATGAGGGCGAGCGCCCCCAGCAGGATGTACGCGCCACCACCGGACTTGCCCGCGGCGCCACCGGCGCCACGCTGCTGTTCGCTGGGGATGAGGTTGACAGCCCTCATGCGTGCGGGGCCTCCTCGACGGCCAGGCCGGCCGCGATCGTGAGCAGATGGGGATCCAGGCCCTCCGGCGTCCCGTCGACCACGCCGGCGACGACCGGGAGGCCGAGCTCGGCGGCGAGCGCGTCGTCGAAGCCGGGCACGGTGGCCGCGGCGCCGGTGAGCACCGCGCGCTGGACGCGCAGGCTCATGCCCTCCTGGGCGTGGTGGAAGTCGAGCGAGTTGCGGACCTCGCCGCCGATGCGGCGGACGCCGTCGAGCAGGACGGTGCGCGCCTCCTCGGCGATCTCGTCCTGGTCGTCGGACTCGATCTCGGCGAGCGGCGTGACCAGCCCGACGTGACGGAGCCAGCCGCGTGCGTGCTCGAGCGTGAGCGCCTTGCGCTCGGCGAGCTCGACGGCGATGGCCTCGAGGCCGCCGCCGACGACGCGGGTGAAGAGGCAGGTGGTGCCCTCGGCGACTGCGAGGTTCGTGAGGCCGCCGACCGAGAGGTAGAGCACTGGCTCGGGATCCGCGGTGGGCGCCGGGCGGTGCAGGGCGCGGATCATGGCGAAGGCGGAGAGGTCGATCCCCTCGGGCTTGAGGCCCGCCGACCGGCAGGCCGTCATCACGCGGTCGACCATGTCGCGGCGGGCGGCGACGATGAGGACGCGCTGGCGCGGGCCGTTCTCGGTCTCGACGATCTCGAGCGGCTGGTAGTCGAGCACCGCGCTGTCGAGCGGCATCGGGATCTGGTCCTGAGCCTGGAAGCGGATCGCCGTCTCCAGCTCCTTGGGGTTGTCGATCGGCGGGAGCTCGATGACGCGGACGACGATCTTCTGGTTCGCGATGCCGATGCGGACCTTCTTGTCGAGACCCTTGTTCTCGCGGAAGAGCGAGCGCAGGGCCTCGGAGAGGCCCTCGACGTCGTTGACCTCGCCGTCTCGGACGATGCCCGTCTCGAGCGGAGCGACTGCGGCCGTCTTCACCGACACGCGACCGTTGACGGTCACCGAGGCGACGTGGATGGCGGACGGCTCGATCTCGAGGCCGACGATGGTGGATGCGCGCTTGGCCATGTTCAGGACGTTGGGTCGGCGGGGAAAGGCGGCGGCTGTAGCAACCGCCCCGACACCCTCGGTTGTTCGTCCAAGAGCGGGTGCTCTTGAGCGCCGAGAGGGACGCGGTGTCCGCTAGAAGCGGTCCAGGTAGCCGTTGACGATCGCGTCACCGGCGAAGAAGGCGACGAGGCCGCCCAGCGCGAGGAACGGCCCGAAGGGCACCTTGGTGCGCCGGCCCTCCGAGATGCCCTTCAGGCCGATGATCGCCGCGCCGGCGACCACGCCGAGGATCAGCGCGATGAACAGCCCGGGTGCGACGGCGCGGCCGAGGTACAGCCCGAGCACGGCGGCGAGCTTGACGTCGCCCATCCCCATGCCCTTGGCGTGGATCAGCGCGGGCAGGTAGAAGAAGAGCAGGGCGCCGAAGCCGGCGATCAGCTGCTCGGGGAGGTACGACGGCTCGAGCACGGCGCCGAGGGCCACGGCGAGGACGGCGGCCGGCGCGGTCAGCTTGTTGGGGATGATCTTCAGATCGAGGTCGATGACCGCGATCGGCACGAGGAACGTGACGAGCACGAGCCCGAGGGCGATCTGCAGCGCGTCGCCCCACTTCAGCGCCACGACGAGGACGTAGAGCCCCGCGGTGATGGCCTCGACGACGGGATAGCGCGCGGAGATCGACTCACCGCAGCCGCGGCACCGCCCGCGCAGCAGCAGCCACGAGAAGATCGGGATGTTGTCGTAGGCCTTCAGCTGCGTCGAGCAGCCCGGGCACTTCGACCGCGGCCTGACGAGCGACTCGCCGCGCGGCAGGCGCCAGGCCACGACGTTCAAGAACGAACCGATGAGGAGGCCAAACAGGGCGGCCGGTGCGAGCGCGGGAGCCATCGCTCCAGGTAGTCGGCAGCTGGCACCGGGCACTTGACGCACGACCGTCGGGGCTCGGTCGTGCGGAGCGTGATCGGACTACCAGGTGTCGTCCGCGTGGCAGCCCTTGGTGCCACCGGCGCAGGTGCGGGAGAACGACGTGCCCACGGTCTTGTCGATGAAGAACGTCCCGCCCGAGCGGGACTTCGCGGTCACGGTGTAGCTCGTCGAGCTGTTGATCGCGACGTCGACCTCACCGATGGCGGAGCCGATGGGCAGGCCCGTGGTCCCCAGCTTGGCGCTGGTGCACGAGTTGTAGTCGATCTCGGTGGCGTAGCACGACTCGATCTGGGTGACGAGCGAGCGGGCGTTGGACTTGGCGTCGGTGTCCTGGGCCTTCTCCTTCTGGCCGAGAAAGCTCGGCAGGGCGATGGCGGCGAGGATGCCGATGATCAGGATGACGACGAGGAGCTCGATGAGCGTGAAGCCCCGCTCGTCGCGCAGGGTGGCTTGCACTGCTGCCTCCTATGGAGTGTTGACCGGTCGGGGCGACGGTGCGACGAGGCAGGTTGCAGCAAGTCCCGTGCACGTTGTTCCCCGCGTTGTCGATCGGCCCCGCTCCGCCCCCGGTTGATGCGGGACGGCCGGGAGTGGACCGATGCGTGGGTGCCGATGGGGGCCGAGAACGGCGCGAGGCGGGCCACGTGGCCCGCCTCGCGGTACAGCTCAACCCATAGTGGCTGGGTTACCAGAGCTTGTTGGTCGGGCAGCCGCCGCCGGAGACGACCGGGTTGCAGCTGCGCGTGGTCGTGCCATCGGGGTTGCGGGTGATGGTGAACGTGTTGGTGCTCTTCGACGTCGCCGTGATGACGTACCCGCCGCCGGCCGGGGCGGTGACGACAGCGGTGATGCCGGAGCCGGCCAGGACGTCAGGCGTGCTCGCCGACGTGCACTTCGTGTAGTCCTGCGAGTCGGCGTAGCACGACTCCACCTGGCTGACCGCGTTGCGGGCATCCGACTTGGCCGAGGAGTCCTGGGCCTTCTTCTGCTGACCGAGGAAGCTCGGCAGGGCGATCGCGGCAAGGATGCCGATGATCAGGATGACGACCAGGAGCTCGATGAGCGTAAAGCCCTCGTCCTCGTTCTTGAAGCGGTTGAGCATGGACCCTCCTAAAGGACCGCGGTGCTGGATGGGGCGTAATACGAAGCGAGGCGGGCCAGAGGGCCCGCCTCGCGGAGGAACTGCGAAGGTGGCGGCCTTTCGGCTACCAGGTAAGGCCGGTGGGGCAGCCGCCGCCGGTGACGGTCGCCGTGCAGCTGCGCGTGACGACGCCGGTGGTCGGGTCCTTGCTGATCTTGAACTTGTTGCCTGACTTCGAGGTGGCCTCGACGTCGTAGCCCTTGCCGCCGGTGGTCGGCGCGGCGCTCGTGATCAGCGGCAGGCCGGCGGCCGTCATCGCCGCCGTCGTGGCGCAGCTCGTGTAGTCCTGC
>JAOPZG010000032.1 GCA_025964215.1 Conexibacter sp. | reverse complement strand
CGGTGGACCCGGTGACCGGCGGCGTCCGGACGCTCGGCCGCACCGACGGCTTCCTGACCGCGCCCAGCGGCGCCGACCCGGCGGCGATCGCCCTCGACTACGTCCGCGCCCACGACGACGCCTTCGGCCTCGACCCGGCCGACCTCGCGACGCTGCGCCCTGCTGCGCGCCAGACCTCGTCGGACGGCGTCACCCACCTCGTCTGGAGCCAGTCGACCGGCGGCGTCCCCGCCTACGACTCCGCGCTGACCGCCGCGGTCGCCGCCGACGGCCGCCTGCTGAACGTCGGCGGCGCGCCCGTCCACGACCTCGCGCCGCCCTCCACCGACCCGCCGCTCGGCCCCGGCGCCGTGCGCTCCGCGGCGCAGCGCGACCTCGGCCTGACCCCGGACGGCGACCCCGGCACCGAGGCCGCCGACCCGCAGCGCACGACCACGTTCGCCGACGGCGACGACGCCCGCCTGGTCACCGTCGCCGACCCCGGCGGCGACCACCTCGCGTGGAGCCTGACGGTCGCCGGAACCGACCCCTACGTCTACGACGTGCTCGTCGACGCGGCGAGCGGCGCGATCCTCACGCGCCACTCGATCACCGACTTCGCCTTCTCCGCCGACGTCGTCCAGTACCACCCGGGCGCGAGCACCGGCGGCTCGGCGACCCCCGCGACGACGCTGCCCGCCGGCTGGTTCTCCTCCAGCACGCCGACCAGCCTCACCGGCCCCAACGCCCACGTCTACGCCGACCGCAACGGCGACAACACCCCGGACGCCGAGACGCCGCCCTCGGGCGGCACCGACTTCCTCTACCCCGTCGCCCCGCAGACCGCCGCCAGCGGCCAGCACTGCCCGACGATCTTCACGACCCCCTGCACGTGGAACGGCACCGGGACGACGATCGCCGACGGCAACGGCGGCACCTTCCGCGCCCCCAGCCCGGCGAACGCGACCGTCGCCGCGAACGTCAACCAGGTCAACACCCAGGTCTTCTACTACGTCAACAAGTACCACGACTGGCTCGCCCAGAGCCCGATCGGCTTCACCACCTACAACTTCCAAGGCGCCGACCCGCTCAAGGCCGAGAGCGACGACGGCGGCGGGCTGAACAACGCCAACATGTCGACGCCGGCCGACGGCTCCTCGCCGCGGATGCAGATGTACTTGTTCAACAACGACAACGGCTTCCCCGCGGTCAACGGCGGCGACGACGCGACGGTCGTCTACCACGAGTACACGCACGGCCTGACGAGCCGCCTCGTCGGCGGCGACGGCGCGGCCGACGGCCTCCAGTCCAAGCAGTCCGAGGCGATGGGCGAAGGCTGGAGCGACTGGTACGCCTTGGACTTCCTGACCGACACGGGGTACATCACCGACAACCCCGCGACGCCCGGCGACGAGGTCATCGGCGCCTACGTCACCAACAACGCCAGGACCGGCATCCGCTTCAACGCCGTCGACTGCCCGGTCGGCTCGTCCTCGCTCTCCTGCCCGGGCAGCGCGTCCGCCGGCGCCGGCGGCTTCACCTACGCCGACCTCGGCGACGTCTGCAACAACGGCGCCGCCTACGGCCACGCCGAGGTCCACTCCGACGGCGAGATCTGGGCCGAGACGCTGTGGGACCTGCGCACCGCGCTCGGCGGCCTCGTCACGCGCGGCCTGGTCACCAACGCGCTGCGCCTCTCGCCCAAGCAGCCCACGTTCCTGGACATGCGCAACGCGATCCTCCAGGCCGACCTCGCCACCGGCGGGACGCACCGCGCCGCGATCTGGTCGGTCTTCGCCGCGCGCGGGATGGGCTACAGCGCGACGACGACGAGCCCGAACGCGACCCGCGCGAACGCCGCGTTCGACACGCCGCCGGTCGCCGGGGCCGGCGCGCCGAGCGTCGCGTCGCTGCCGCTCGAGCGCGACACGGCGGTCACGATCCCGATCCGCAACACCGGCGGCGCGGCGCTGACGAACGTCTCGGCGACGGTGTCCGGCGCGGGCGGCGTGACCGCCCCGGGCGCGAGCGCGACGCTCGGCACGATCGCCGCCGGCACCAGCGCCCCCGCCGCGTTCGTCGTCCACGTCCCGGCGAGCATCGGCTGCACCGCCGTCGCCGGGCTGACCGTCAGCGTCAGCTCCGACCAGGGCACCTCGACGCTCCCGGTCTCGATCCCGGTCGGCAGCGGCCGCGCGACCGCCGCGACGCGGATCCAGTCGCCGGTCCTCGCGATCCCGAACGGCGCGCCGACCTCGACCATCGGCACCTCGACGCTCGCGCTCTCGACCCCCGGCCGCGTCGGCGCGCTGCGCGTCACGCTCGCGCTCACCCACAGCGCGCTCGGCGACCTGCACGCATGGCTGACCTCGCCGTCGGGGACGCGCGTCGACCTGCTGGAGACGCCCGGCGGCGACGGCGGCACGCTCGCCAACGTCGCTGCCGCGAACCCGATCGTCCTCGACGACGCGGCGCTCACCGACATCCAGGACGTCACGCCCTTCGAGGGCTCCGTCGGCGGGACGTTCCGTCCCAACCAGGCGCTCGCGGCGTTCGCCGGCGAGCCGCGCGCCGGGACGTGGACGTTGCGCGTCGTCGACCAGTACTCGGGAACCGACACCGGCTCCCTCGCCTCCTGGTCGCTGGAGACCGACGACCCGGCGTGCGCGATCACCGACGGCGGGGACGGCTCGGTCGCCGACGGCCTCGCGCTCAGCGGCCGAGTCGACCCCGGGAGCTCGGCGACCTCCGCCGCGTTCGAGATCGGGACGACCGCGAGCTACGGCGGGCGCTCGGCGCCGATCACGCTCTCGAGCGGCGGCGGCCTGCAGTCGATCGCGAGCCAGCTCACGGGCCTCGCCCCCGGCGCGAGCTACCACGTCCGCGCGGTCGCGCTGCGCGGCGGCGTCGTGGTCGCCGCGGGCGCCGACCAGGTCGTGGTCGCGGGCGGGGACCCGCAGGCGCCGCCCGCCGCCATCACGCCCCCGGCCGCCATCGCGCCGGTGCCGAAGTCGGTGCCGCCCCCGATCCTGACGGTGCCCAAGTCCACCATCAAGGGCATCGCGAGGACGCTGCGCCTGGATCGCAAGGGCCGGCTCGTGCTGCGCTTCACCGCGACGCCGGCGAAGGCCAGGTCCACGCTGAAGGTCACGGCGGCCGGCGCGCTCGCCGTCGGGAGCAAGACCTTCACCGTGCCGGCCAGCCGCAAGGTGGCGCTGACGATCGTGTTGACCAAGAAGGCCGCGGCGTCCTTGCGCAAGCACAAGTCCTTGAAGGTCAAGCTGGCGTTCCACGTCGGGGCGACGTCGCTCTCGCAGACGATCACGATCAAGCCCTACAAGAAGAAGAAGTGAGCGCGGACGTCGCCGCGGCGGCGCGCGCGCTGCTGGAGCGCAACTGGCGCGAGGGCGACTACCGCGGGCGCCACTACGCGTTCTCGGTCCCGAGCCCGCGCAGCTACCCGTGGCAGTGGTACTGGGACTCGTGCTTCCACGCGATCGTGCGCCGGCGCTTCGACCCGGCGGGCGCGCGGGCCGAGCTCGAGACGCTGCTGAGCGCGGCCGACGCCGACGGCTTCATCGGCCACACCGTGCTGTGGGGGCGGCCGCTCGACGCCCAGCGGGCGATCCGCTACAACATCGCCTCGCGCGAGGATCTCATGACGTCCACGATCCAGCCGCCGCTGCTCGCGTGGGCCTGGGCGTGGGCGGTCGGGGACCCGGCCGCCGAGCCGCGGATCGCCGCGCACCACGCGTGGCTGCGCGCGCACCGCGCGCTGGAGGACGACGGGCTGCTGTGGCTGATCCAGCCCGACGAGTCCGGGATGGACGCCTCGCCGAAGTTCGACCACGTCTGGGGCCGGCTCGCGCAGGGGCGGCCGTTGTTCCCCGTGTTGATCGCGCGCAACCGGCGGCTGGGGTTCGACGCGCGGCGGGTCGCGGCCGCGGGCCGTCCGGTTGTGTGCGAGGTGCTGACCAACGTGGCGTGGTCGCTGAGCGAGCAGGCGCTCAGGCGGCCGTCGCTCACCGGCGCGCTGGTCGAGCGCTGCTGGGACCCGCGCCGCGGGCGCTTCGCCGACGACGTGCGCGG